>JBGSNJ010000108.1:0-13447 GCA_041739715.1 Aestuariivirga sp. | reverse complement strand
GCCGCAACGCGGGCCGCGGTCTCGCGCGCCGAGGAGCGGCCGCCGCCCTTGTAGTCGCGGATCCCATACTTCGCCTGATAGGTGAAGTCGGCATGCCCGGGGCGGAACGTGTCGCGGATGTCGCCATAGTCCTTGGAGCGTTGGTCGACATTCTCGATCAGCATCATGATGGGCGTGCCGGTGGTGACCTGGCCTATCGTGCGCTCGTCTTCGAAGACGCCCGACAGGATCTTCACCTGGTCGGGCTCCTGGCGCTGCGTGGTGAAGCGCGACTGGCCAGGCCTGCGCTTGTCGAGATAGGCCTGGATCTCGGCAGCGGTCAGCGGAATGTTCGGCGGGCAGCCGTCGACCACGCAGCCGATGGCGGGGCCATGGCTTTCGCCGAAGGTGGTGACGCGGAACAGATGGCCAAAGGTATTGTGCGACATGCGTCCTGATTAGGCCGCATCGCTGGTGGCGTCAAACCACTCGGCGGTGCCGTCCTGCAGGCGGCAATAGCAGCCCTGGCGAATGGCGAGCTTGATCAGGTCGCGCAGGCCAAGGCCGGCGATTTCCGCGACCAGGCAGCGGCCGATGGCGCCGTGGGCGACGACCACCGTCGGACGATCGACCTTGCCGAGCCAGCGCCGGATGCGGGCATGGCCGTCCTCGTAGCTTTCGCCGCCGTCCGGGCGCCAGAAATAGCGGTCTTCCGGCAGGGCCGGGTAGATTGGCGAGGCCTTGAGTTCCCAGAAGGCCTTGCCCTCCCATACGCCAAAACCCAGTTCCTGCACGTCGGCGTCGATTGCGATCTGCTGCGGGTCGAGCGCCAGGGTCTCTGCCAGGTATCCCATGGTCTGGCGGGCCCGCTGCAACGGGCTGACGAAAAACTGGTAGTCAGACGTGAGATCAGGAAGAGCCGCAAGCGCCTGGGCGACGGCCCTGGCCTGGCCGTGGCCCATCTCGTTCAGCGGCGTGTCGGTCCAGCCCTGGATCAGGCCTTGGCGGTTCCAGTCGGTCTCGCCGTGCCGGATGAAATAGATCGGAGGCCTGGCCTTACTCACCGTGGCCGTTCACCGTGATGTCGGGCGCGTCGGGATGCTTCATGCCGACGATGTGATAGCCCGCATCCACATGCAGGATCTCGCCGGTGACACCGCGGCCGAGATCCGACAGGAGATAGAGGCCCGAGTCGCCGACCTCGTCGATGGTGACGGTGCGGCGCAAGGGCGAATTGTACTCGTTCCAGCGCAGGATGTAGCGGAAGTCGCCGATGCCGGAGGCCGCGAGCGTCTTGATCGGACCGGCGGAAATGGCGTTGACGCGGATGGCCTTGGGGCCAAGGTCGGCGGCCATGTAGCGCACCGAAGCTTCGAGCGCCGCCTTTGCAACGCCCATGACATTGTAGTGCGGCATCCACTTTTCAGCGCCGTAGTAGGTGAGCGTCAGCAGCGAGCCGCCGTCGTTCATCAGCTTCTCGGCGCGCTGGGCAATGGCCGTGAAGGAGTAGACGCTGATGAACATCGTCTTGTGGAAGTTCTCGGCGGAGGTGTCGACATAGCGGCCGGTGAGTTCGTCCTTGTCCGAGAAGGCAATGGCGTGGACCAGGAAATCCAGCTTGCCCCAGTCTCTCGCCAGCGTCTCGAAGGTGGCATCAAGGGAGGCCATGTCGGTGACGTCGCAGGGAACCACGATGCGCGAACCGATTTCGGCGGCCAACGGCTCGACCCGCTTCTTCAGCGCGTCGCCCTGATAGGTGAAGGCGAGTTCGGCGCCATGCGCAGCACAGGACTTGGCGATTCCCCAGGCAATCGACCGGTTGTTCGCAACGCCCATGATCAGGCCGCGCTTTCCAGCCATCAGCCCATTGTTTTCGCTCATGATTTTTCCTGCGTTTCCAGGCCGGAACCGACCTTCCGGCGCCGGTTAATTGGCACAAGTCCGGAAACAGGTCCACTGGAAAGAAAATGCCGTTATCCTGTCATCTTGAGGCGTCAAGGCGCCAACATTCCGGCAGCCTTGCACTGGCGGCAGGGGTGTTGGATCGGATTGTCACTTCGTTCCCCGGCGACTTCGCGGGCGCGATGGTCTATGCCTGTTCCGCAAAACATGCCGGTGCTGCGGGAGTCGCCGCCCGATGTCCGGCCCAAGCGATGGAAAACCTGAAGCCATGAGTCTGAGCGACATCTCCACACTGACGGCATCGATGGGCTTCGCAGAGCGCAACGATCCCTTCGGCCTTTTCGGGGACTGGATGAAGGAGGCCGAGAAGGCCGAACCCAACGATCCAAACGCCATGGCGCTGGCAACCGTGGACGACGAGGGCCTGCCCAATGTCCGCATGGTGCTGCTCAAGGGGTTCGACGATCGCGGCTTCGTCTTCTACACGAACTTCGAAAGCCAGAAGGGCCAGGAGATTCTGTCCACCATGAAGGCGGCGCTGGGCTTTCACTGGAAGTCGCTGCGCCGCCAGGTGCGGGTGCGTGGGCTGGTCGAAGAAGTGACGCCGGCCGAAGCCGATGCCTATTTCGCCTCGCGTCCGCGCGACAGTCGCATCGGTGCCTGGGCCTCGCAACAGTCCCGTCCGCTGGAGAGCCGCTTCGCGCTCGAGACGGCGGTCGCCATGAACACCGCGCGCTATGCCATCGGCGAGGTGCCGCGCCCTCCCTACTGGTCGGGCTTCCGGGTCAAGCCGCTGTCCATCGAGTTCTGGCACGACCGGCCGTTCCGGCTGCATGACCGCGTGGTCTTCCGCCGTCCGAACGAAACGAGTGCCTGGACCAAGGCGAGGCTCTATCCATGAACACGTCCCCCGACAGCGAAAGGAAGACGCTGATCCTCACTGGCGCATCGCGCGGCATCGGCCATGCCACGGTGAAACGATTCTCCACCGCTGGCTGGAGGGTCATCACCTGTTCGCGACAGCCGTTCCCCGAGGATTGCCCCTGGGATGCCGGCCCCGATGACCATATCGTCGTCGATCTTGCCTCCTCGACGGATACCCATGCAGCCATCGCTGCCATGAAGGAGCGCCTGAAGGCGCAGGGCTCGCGGCTGCACGCCCTGGTGAACAATGCCGCCATCAGCCCAAAGAAGCCGGGCGGTGCAAGGCTCAATACCATCGAGACGAGCGAAGACGACTGGAAGACGGTGTTCCAGATCAACTTCTTTGCGCCGATCATGCTGGCGCGCGGGCTGATGGATGAGCTGGTTGCGGCCAAGGGTGCGGTGGTGAACGTCACCTCGATTGCCGGCTCGCGCAGGCATCCCTTCGCGGGCGCGGCCTATTCCACCTCAAAGGCCGCGCTGGCGGCGCTGACCCGCGAAATGGCGGGAGACTTCGGTCCCCATGGCGTGCGGGTCAATGCTATCTCGCCGGGCGAGATCGAGACGTCGATCCTCTCGCCTGGTACCGAGAAACTGGTTGCCGACATACCGCAGCGCCGCCTCGGCCAGCCCGAGGAAGTGGCAAAGTCAATTTATTTTCTGTGTACGGACAGTTCCAGCTACGTGAATGGCGCGGAACTGCACATCAATGGCGGGCAGCATGTCTAACCGGGATCTGCGCCCGGAGACCATCGCGGCGCATGCGCTAAAAGCCATCGACGAGGCGACCGGTGCCGTGGTTCCGCCAATCTACATGTCGTCCACCTATGCTCGCGACGAGACCTATACGCCGCGACTGCGCGAGAACTATGTCCGCAACGGCAATCCCACCCTGTGGCAGGCCGAGGAGGCCATCGCTGCCTTGGAGAAAGGTCCGGCTGCGCTGCTCTTTGCCTCCGGCATGGCCGCGATCACCACGCTGACTGAGACGGTTCCGCAGGGTGCCCATGTGGTGGCGCCGGACGTGATGTATTACGGCACGCGTGACTGGCTGAAGCGTCTGGAGTCGCTCGGGCGCATCAGGCTCACGCTCTTCGATCCGCGTGCAGATGGCGCACTGGAACGCGCGCTGCAGAAGGGGCGTACCGATCTGGTGTGGATCGAAACGCCGCTCAATCCCACCTGGGACGTGATCGACATCGCGGCGGCGGCGAAGGCTTCGCATGCCGCCGGCGCCATTCTTGCGGTGGATGCCACCGCCACTGCCGCCGTGACCACACAGCCGCTGACGCTGGGCGCAGATCTCGTCTTTCACTCCGCGACCAAGTATCTCAACGGCCACTCGGACGTGCTTGCGGGCGTCCTGGTGACCGGCGAGGTGACGGACCGCTGGCGCCAGGTGGCGGCGCTCCGCACCAAGATGGGCGCGCCACTGCCGCCCTTCGAGTGCTGGCTGCTGATGCGCGGGCTACGAACCGTCTATGTGCGCTACCGTCAGGCCTCCGCCAATGCCATGGCCATCGCGCGGCATTTCTCCCGCCATCCCAAGGTGGAGCGCGTGCTCTATCCCGGCCTTCCGACCCATCCGCGCCATGACGTGGCGGCCCGCCAGATGCGCGACGGCTTCGGCGGGATGATGTCGATTCTGGTAACGGGCGGCTTTGCCGAGGCGCAGAAGCTCTGCGTGCGGTTGAAGGTCATTGTCCCCGCCACGTCCCTGGGTGGGGTGGAAAGCCTCGCCGAGCACCGCAAGGCCGTGGAGGGTCCGACGAGCCCGGTGCCGGACAATCTGGTGCGCCTGTCCATCGGCATCGAGCATCCCGACGACCTGATCGCCGATCTCGAGCAGGCCTTGGCAGGCGTCTGACGCTTCCCCATATGCCGGATCATGCTGACCGATCCCCATGGCGGGCCGGCGATCTCCTCATCGCCATCGACGATCAGCCCGTGCTTGGCATCGACGACATGCTGCGGCTTCTCAACCACGAGCGCGTGAATGTTCCGGTGAAGCTCTCCCTGCTGCGCAAGGGCGAGGCGCGCAGCCGCTATGTGACGCCCTTCGAGCGGCGCTAGACCGCCTTGGCGTGGCGGTTGGGGACGGACACGAAGTGCGTGTCAAAGACGGTCGCGACGGTGCGCAGGAAGAGGCGATGGCGCGGAACGACGGCAACGCGCGTCCCGTCCAGTGTGGCCAGCCCCGCGGCGATGGCCGGCCGGAGCCTTTCGGGAACATCCGCGAAGCCCTCGAGCCCGAAGCCATGGCGGGCGGCGACCTTCGCATAGTCGACGCTCAGGTCGCACATCAGCCGTTCGATGATCTCGGCGCGCATGCGGTCTTCCTCGGTGATGGAGAGGCCGCGGGTGACGGGGCTTTCGCCACGCGCGATCACCTCGGACCATTGCAGCGTGTCGCGCGCCGACTGGACGAAGCCCTGCGGAAACTCGCCGATGGCCGAGGCACCGAAGGAGAGAAGGGCGTCGGCGACGTCGGTCGTATAGCCCTGGAAGTTCCGCCGCAGCGCGCGGTTTCCCGCGGCAATGGTGAGTTCGTCATGGGGCAGGGCGAAGTGGTCGAGTCCGATCGCCGCATAGCCTGCGCCGCAGAGTTCTTCCTCGATGGTGACGGCCTGATGATAGCGCTCGGCAACGCCAGGAAGCTCGGCCTCGTTGATCATCTTCTGGTGCTTCTTGAACCACGGCACATGAGCATAGCCGAAGACGGCGATCCGGTCGGGCTGCAGTTCCGCCGCCTGGCGTGCCGTGCGGGCGACGCTCTCGACCGTCTGGGCCGGCAGCCCGTACATGAGATCGAAGTTGACGGCCTTGAAGCCGGCGGCGCGCAGGAACTCGGTGGCCGATGCCACCAGCCCATAGGTCTGCAGCCGGTTGATCTTCATCTGCACCGGGGTGGCAAAGTCCTGAACACCGAAGCTGATGCGGTTGAAGCCGAGCCCCGACAGAACCCTGGCGCGCTCGCGTGTGAGCGTGCGGGGATCGGATTCCAGGGCCAATTCCGCGCCGCTGGCGAGTCCGAAGCCCTTGTCCACGGCCGCGAGGATTTCGGCGATATGCACGTCATCGAGATAGGTGGGCGTGCCGCCGCCGAAGTGGAAATGCTTGACCCGGCCCTTGCGGCCGTTGAGCAGCCCGGCACTGCGCTCGATGTCGCGGATCAGATGTTCGACATAGCGGGCCGCGCGGTCATAGCTGTTGGGCACCGAAGTGTGGCAGCCGCAGTACCAGCAGAGCTGACGGCAGAAGGGGATGTGCACATAGACCGAGAGCGAGGCCTCAGGCGAAAGCCGGGTGAGCCATTGATCCGCCGTGGTGCCCGGAAAGTCGGGCTGGAACTGCACCGCCGTGGGATAGGAGGTGTAGCGGGGAACGTCTTGCAGGGCGAAGGGGAGCAGCGTCTTGTCCATGATGGTTGACACTGGTCCCGCCTGACAGTGAACTCATTGACTTCGATCAAACCGGAGTCGGCAAATTCAGGCGGGGAACTGGCTGCGGATCTGACGGGCGATCTCGGCCGGGGTGGAGCGGCTGGCATCCACGGCGAGATCGTAAGGCATGTTGCGGTGCACGCGCGGGTACTGCCAGCGGGCCAGGCCGATGTCGCGGTCGCCGCGCAGTTTCTCCCGCGCCTCGATCACGTCGAGCGGAGCCATGACGCCCACCCACAGGACTTCGAGTCCGGCCAGAGCGAAGCGGTAGGCGCTGCCGTCCTCGTCGACCAGCACGTCATCAACGATGACATTGTTTCCCGCACGGGCCAGCGCGGCGACAGAGGCGCGCATTCCGGCAAGGAGGCGGTCCACCGCAGGACCACAGACGATCCCCACTTCCGGCGGCGACGTGTGATGGCGAATGAAGCGGAGGCCCTCGGGATGGTTCATGTATCGTGCCGGCATCATGTCGAGAAAGGCATCCATCTGGACATGAAGCCAGGTCTCGGACGCCAGTTCCTGCAGCGCCCGGGCGATGGAGGACTTGCCGACGCTGCCGACGCCGTTGAGGATGATGACCCGGCCCGGCGGCGGCGCCGTCAATAGAGCCCCGTCTTGTAGTCCCCTTCGACATTCGCGTCGGCGGCCGAGGCGACGGTCTCGTCGACGCCGGTTTCGCAGGTCTGGTCCAGAATGATGCGCGCGATCGACGGCATCTGGCTGCGGTCCTGCCGGTAGTCGTCGTGCCAGAGCTTCGAGCGCTTCAGCGCCTTGGCGCAGTGCAGGAAGACTTCTTCGACGGTCACGAGAATGCCGACCTTGGGCTGCTTGCCGGTCACGATGCAGTGCTTGAGCAGGTCCTCATCATCGGTGATGGCCGCCTTGCCGGACACCCGCAGCGTGTCCTCGAATCCGGGAATGAAGAAGAGGCAGGCGACATTCGGATTCGCCACGATGTTGGACATGGTGTCGAGGCGGTTGTTGCCGGGCCTGTCGGGGATCACGAAGGTCCTGTCATTTACGATGTGGATGAAGCCCGGAGGATCGCCGCGCGGACTGAGGTCGGCCTTGCCCTCGGCATTGGCTGTCGAGATCACCAGGAAGGGCGACATGGCGATGAACTGGCGCGAATACTTGTCGAAGGCGGGACGAGTCTTCTGGATGGCGAGCGGGTGAACCTCGCCGAAGCGCGCGCGCAGCTCTGTCTCCGAACCGATCATGCGTTGCGCGCTCCTTCCTTGCGGACCCAGGCTTCCATCTGATCGAGACCGCGCTCGACGATGTCGAACATCTCGTGCACCTCTTCGGTGGTAATGATGAGCGGCGGGCAGAAGGCGACCGAATCCTGGATGTTGCGGACGATGAGGCCGAGTTCCTGCATGGTATTGACGGTGGTGGCGCCGACCATGCGCTTGGGATCGAAGGATCGCTTGCTGGCCTTGTCGGCCACAAGTTCGATGGCGCCGATGAGGCCGGTGCCGCGCGCCTCGCCAACCAGCGGATGGTCCGCCAGCTTGCGCAGGCGCGACTGGAAGAGCGGCGCCATCCTGGCGGCGTTTTCGATGATCTTGTCGCGCTGGTAGATCTCGATGGTCTTGAGCGCCACGGCGCAGCCGACCGGATGGGCCGTATAGGTATAGCCATGGCCGAAGGTACCGAGCTTGCGGCTCTCGTCCAGCATGGCCTGGTAGAGGTCTTCCTCGATGGTCAGCGCCGACATGGGGAAATAGGCCGAGGTGATGGCCTTGGCCATGGAGATGGACTGGGCCTTCATGCCGAAGGTCTCCGTGCCGAACCACTTGCCGGTGCGCCCGAAGCCGCAGATCACCTCGTCGGAGATGAAGCGGATGTCGTACCTGGCGAGGATGGCATTGACCTTCTCGAAATAACCCTTGGGCGGCACGATGACGCCGCCGGCGCCCATGATCGGCTCGGCGATGAAGGCGGCGATGGTGTCGGGGCCTTCCTTGAGGATGAGGTCCTCGAGGTCCTGCGCCATGCGGGCGGCGAAGGCCTCCTCGCTCTCGCCGTCCTGGCCGAAGCGGTAGTGGTGCGGGCAGGAGGTATGGAACACATTGGCGATGGGCAGGTCGAAATCAGTCTGCACCCAGGGAAGCCCGGTAAGCGAGGCCGAGGCGATGGTAACGCCATGATAGCCCCGGATGCGTGAGATGATCTTCTTCTTTTCGCGCTTGCCGCGCGCATTGTTGTAGTACCACGACAGCTTGATCTGCATGTCGTTGGCCTCGGAGCCCGAGGTTCCGAAGAGCACCTTGGAGGCGGGGACCGGCGAGATTTCCTTGAGCTTCTCGGAAAGCTCGATCACGCCGTCATGCGACTTCCCGCTGAAGGCATGGGTGAAGGAGACCTTGCGCATGGCGGCTGCAGCCGCGTCGACGATCTCCGCGTTGCCGTAGCCCAGCGCCGTGCACCAGAGCCCCGCCATGCCCTCGATGTAGCGCTTGCCGCTGTCGTCGAAGAGATAGATGCCGCGGCCCTCGTTGAGGATGGTGGGGCCCACCTCGCGATGGCGGGCGAGGTTGGTGTAGGGATGGATCACCGTCTCGATATCGCGGACGGCCATGTTGGACAGCGGCATGCGGAACTCCTCAGGGTGAAGCGGCCTTATAGCAGCCGCCGGGGAGCTTGGACAGGCATGGGGGAGGCGCAAGGGCTGCATGCGCCGCCCAAAGCCGGGCAGCACGTTCAGCCCCGTCCGGCATCGTCGAAACTCGAACGTTGAATTGACCTCACACGTGAATGCGCATAGTTTATGCGCATGACAAGCCGCACACGAAAGAAAGCAGTGAACCTGTCCGTCGACGCGCAGCTTCTCGAGGCCGCGCGGGCCCAGGGGATCAATCTTTCTGCAGTGCTTCAACATGCTCTGGCCCAGCAAGCGGCGCAGCGTTGGCTGGACGAAAACAGGACGGCGATCGAAGCCTACAATGAAGAGGTTCGCGCCAACGGCGTCTGGTCCGACGGATGGCGCCGCTGGTAGTCAGGCAGTACGACGTATGCCGCAACGGGGATCGCTCGTCTCGTAGCCACATTCCCTTCCTGATCGTCCCGCAGTCAGACTTGCTGTTGCCGCTTGAGACCGTGGTTGTCGCACCCGTAGTGGCGGAACGTGAGGCTCAGACGATCAAGCGCCTCAATCCACGGCTCATGCTGTCGGGCAAGGCCTATCGCGTGGTGATGCAGGAACTGGCCGGCATCCCGCGCCAGAGGCTTGGTCAGGCGGTCGCCAATGTGCGGGATCGCCACGCCGAGTTCGTCGGCGCGGCCGATCTTCTGTTCACCGGCGTCTGAGCGGGGTCAATTGCCGAGAATCGCGCTCTCGAGGATGTCGAGTCCTTCGTTCAGCACCATGTCGGAGGCGGTGAGCGGGGTGAGCAGGCGCACCGTGTCGCTGTAGACGCCGCAGGTGAGGATGAGCAGGCCGCGCTCGAGGCACTTGGCGGCCAGCGCCTTGGCGCCGGCGGCGTCCGGATCGTTGCCGCCGTGCTTGGTCACCACCTCGAAGGCGCACATGGCGCCCAGCCCGCGGATGTCGCCGATCGGCATACCCTTCTTCTGGGACTTGATCGCCTGCATGCGGGCCATGATCGTCTTGCCCTGCTTCTCGGCCTTCTCCAGCAGCCCTTCCTGCTCGAAAGCATCGAAAACGCCGAGGGCCGCGGCACAGTCCACCGGATTGCCGGCATAGGTGCCGCCGATGCCGCCCGGATCGGGCGCATCCATGATCTTGGCACGTCCCACCACGGCCGCCAGCGGGAATCCGCCGGCCAGCGATTTGGCCGCCGTCATGAGATCGGCCTCCACGCCATAATGTTCCATGGCGAAGAACTTGCCGGTGCGGCCGAAGCCCGACTGGATCTCGTCGGCGATCAGCAGGATGCCGTGGTCGTCGCAGAGCTTGCGCAGGCGCACCATGAGTTCCTTCGGCGCGACATAGAAGCCGCCTTCGCCCTGCACCGGCTCGATGATGATGGCGGCGACGCGCGAGGGCTCCACATCGGCCTTGAACAGCCACTCGATGGCATGCATCGAGTCCTCCACCGTCACGCCCTTGTGCGCGACCGGGAAGGGCACGTGCCAGACGCCCGGCGCCATGGGGCCGAACTTGGCCTTGTAGGGAAGCACCTTGCCGGTGAGGGTCATGCCCAGCAGGGTGCGGCCATGGAATCCGCCGTTGAAGGCGATGACATCGGAGCGGCCGGTATAGGCGCGGGCGAACTTGATGGCGTTCTCCACCGCCTCGGCACCGGTGGTGACCAGCGCCGACTTCTTCTCGCCCGAGATGGGTGCAACGGCGTTCAGCCTTTCGCAGACTTCGATGAAGGGCGCGTAGGGCATGACCATGGCGCAAGTGTGGGTGAAGGCTTCCAACTGCTCGTAGACGCGCTTCATCACCAGCGGATGGCGGTGGCCGGTATTGACCACGGCGATGCCGCCGCCAAAGTCGATGTAGCGGTTGCCCTCGACGTCCCAGATTTCGGAGTTTTCCGCGCGCGCCGCGATGACAGGGGCGCCCGGGCTGATGCCGCGGGACACGGCCTTGGCGCGCCGTTCTACCCACTGCTTGTTCATGCCTGGGGCTGCGACCGGTGCGTTCATGATGTTCTCCTTGCAAATGATGGCGGCCTTTTACGCCTGTTGACGGGGTGGCGGCAAACGGATTCAATCCGGCGCTGAAACAAGGAATTCCGCATGTCCGATCTTATCCGCATGACCGCAACGCAGATCGTCGATCACCTGAGAGCGGGGTCAATTTCGCCGCTGGATTGCATCGACGCGCTGGAAACGCGCATTGCCGCCGTTGACGGCATGGTCAATGCGCTGCCGACGCTCTGCTTCGACCGGGCGCGCGAGCATGCGCGTCGGCTGATGGCCAAGCCGTTGCGCGAGCGCGGCGTGCTGGCGGGCCTTCCGGTGCCGATCAAGGACCTAACCGACGTGGCGGGCGTGCGCTCGACACAGGGCTCGCCCATTTACAAGGATCGTATCGCGCCCACATCCGATGTGCTCGTCACCCATCTCGAAGGCAAGGGCGGCATCGTCTATGCGATGTCGAACACGCCTGAGTTCGGCGCCGGCGCAAATACCTTCAACGAGGTCTTCGGGCCGACGCGCAATCCCTGGAACACAAGGATGTCGGCGGCGGGGTCTTCCGGCGGTGCTGCAGTGGCGCTGGCCACCGGCATGGCCTGGGTGGCGCATGGCTCTGACCTCGGCGGTTCGTTGCGCAATCCGGCGAGCTTCTGCGGCGTGGTGGGCATGCGGCCTTCGCCGGGGCGCGTGGCCGCCAGCGTCTTCAGCAAGATCGACTCGACCCTGGGCGTGGAAGGGCCGATGGCGCGCAACGTGGAAGACCTGGCGCTGCTCTTCGATGCCATGGTGGGCGAGGAACCGGACGATCCGATCTCGCTGCCTTCCGACGGCACTTCCTATCTGGCCGCTGCACGATCGGGCTGGCGGCCGAAGCGGGTTGCCATCTCGCGCGATCTGGGCCTGCCGCCGGTCGATCCCGAAGTGGGGGACATCGTGATGGCCGCGGCCCGCCGCTTTGCGGAAGCAGGCGTCATCGTCGAGGAGGCGCATCCGGATCTCCGCGAGGCTCGCGACTGCGCGCAGGTACTGCGTGCGCTGTCCTACACCAACATGAAGCCGCTGCTCGACACCTATCGCGATCTGCTGAAGCCGGAGGTGATCTGGAACATCGAGAGGGGCCTGCGACTGACCGGCGCGGAGATTGCACGCGCCGAGGCCCAGCGCGGCGAGATGTTCCGTCGCATGCGCCGCTTCTTCCAGGACTATGACCTGCTGCTCTGTCCCACCACCATCGTGCCGCCCTATCCGGTGGAACGGCGCTACGTGTCGGAATGCAACGGCGTTGTGTTCGAGACCTACGTCGACTGGCTGACCATCGTCTCCGCCATCACCCTGTGCTGCTGCCCGGCGATCTCGATTCCCTGCGGTTTCACCCGCAGCGGCCTGCCTGTGGGTCTGCAGATCGTGGCGCCAACGCGCGGCGAGGCGCGGCTCTTGCCGGGCGCGCGCTGCATGGAGGAGATCCTTGGCCTCGGCGCGCTCACGCCCATCGACCCGCGCCCGCCAGGATGACCTTCAAGCCAGTCTGCGTCACCTAGCCGGACGCATGGAATGCCGGTACAAGCGCAGACTGGAAACGGCTTCCCATGGGGCTGGGGAGGAGCGAAAATGCTTGGACTGATGCAGGACTTTCCGCTGCTGGTGCATCGCGTGCTCGATCACGCGGCGCGCTGGCATGGCGACACCGAGGTCCTTTCGCGATCGGTCGAGGGACCGCTGCACCGCATCACCTACAGGGAGGTCAACCGGCGGGCCCGCTCCCTTGCCAGCGCAGCGCGGACGCGGCTCGGCGTGGCACCCGGCACGGTGATCGCCACCATGGCCTGGAACACCTGGCGGCACCTGGAAACCTGGTACGGCATCATGGGCGTGCAGGGCATCGTCCACACGCTGAACCCGCGATTGTTCAACGAGCAGCTCACCTACATCATCAACCATGCCGGCGATCAGTGGATCTTCACCGACCTGACCTTCGTTCCGCTCTTCGAGAAGCTGCAGCCCGACCTGCCGCAAGTGAAGGGCTTTGTCATCATGACCGACGCCGCGCACATGCCGGCGACCACGCTGCGCAATACGATCTGCTACGAAGACCTCATCGCGGAGGGCGATCCGGAATTTGCCTGGCCGGACTTCGACGAGAACACCGCCTGCGGCATGTGCTATACGTCGGGGACGACGGGGCATCCAAAGGGCGTGCTCTACTCGCACCGCTCCAATGTGCTGCATGGCCTCATGTGCGCGCTGGGCGATGCCATGGCGATTTCGAGCCGTGACTGTATCATGCCGGTGGTTCCGATGTTTCATGCCAATGCCTGGTCGATCGCCTTCTCGGGGCCATTGTCCGGTGCCGCCATGGTCATGCCTGGTCCGAAGCTCGATGGCGCCTCGATCTACGAAATGCTGACCGAGGGCCGCGTGACCATCACGGCCGCTGTGCCCACCGTATGGCTGATGCTGCTGCAGCATCTCGAGAAGAATCCGGGGCTCAAGCTGCCGGATCTCGACCGCGTGGTGATCGGCGGCTCCGCCTGTCCCGAGGCGGTGATGAAGGCCTTCGTGGAAACCTATGGCAGCGACGTGGT
>JBGSNJ010000087.1:0-1837 GCA_041739715.1 Aestuariivirga sp. | reverse complement strand
CAGGCGTCCGGAATTGCCGAGGCGGCGCTCGGCATCCGCGATCGACTTCAGCACCTGATTGTCATCCAGCGGCCGGCCGGACTTGAACTTCACGTTCTTGAGAATCTGCGGCAGCGGCGTGAAGAGGTTGCAGACCTCGCTCGCCGGCTTGCCGGCACGCTTCACCTCGGCCAGCACCTGCAGGGCCGCGAGCAGCCCGTCGCCGGTGGTGGAAAAATCCGACAGGATGATATGGCCCGACTGTTCGCCGCCGATGTTGAAGCCATTGGCCCGCATGTGCTCGGTGACATAGCGGTCTCCCACCTTGGTGCGGGCAAGCGTCAGGGCATGATCCGCAAGGAAGCGTTCGAGACCGAGGTTCGACATGACGGTGGCGACAAGCCCCCCGCCCTGCAGCTGCCCCCGCTGATGCCAGGACGTCGCGATCAGTGCCATGAGCTGATCGCCGTCGATGACTTGGCCGCGCTCGTCGGCGATGATCACGCGGTCGGCATCGCCATCCAGCGCGATACCGAGATCGGCGCGCGTCTCGCGCACCTTCTCGCACATCAGCTCGGGCGCGGTTGAGCCGCATTTCTCGTTGATGTTCATGCCATTCGGATCATTGCCCATCTGAATGATCTCGGCCCCCAGCTCCCACAGGGCGGTGGGCGCCACGCGATAGGCCGCGCCGTTGGCCGTATCGATCACGATGCGAAGCCCGTCCAGCGTCATGTCCTTCGGATAGGTGCGCTTGGCGAATTCGATATAGCGGGCCTGGGCATCCTCGATGCGCTTGGCACGGCCGATCTTCTCCGACGCGGCAACGGCGATGCGCGACGGATCCTCGAGCAGCGCCTCGATGGCAAGCTCCTGGTCATCCGACAGCTTGTAGCCGTCGGGACCGAAGATCTTGATGCCGTTGTCCTGGAAGGGATTGTGCGAGGCGGAGATCATCACGCCCATGTCGGCCCGCATGGAGCGGGTAAGCATGGCGACGGCGGGCGTGGGCACCGGACCGAAAAGGAAGACATCCATGCCGGCGGCAAGAAGGCCGGCGGTCAGGGCCTGCTCGATCATGTAGCCGGAGAGCCGGGTATCCTTGCCGATCACCACGCGGTGGCGGTGGCTGCCGCGCTTGTAGAGATTTCCGGCGGCGAGGCCGATCCGCAACACCATGTCGGCCGTCATGGCGCCGCTATTGGCGCGGCCGCGGACTCCATCGGTTCCAAAGAACTTGCGCGACATTCCCGTCTACTCCCCTCAACGTCAAAGGCCGCCGGCCTCGGGATCGGCGCAGGCCTGGGCCACCACCAGTGCCTCCACCGTAGCTTTCACATCATGCACCCGGAGAATGTGCGCCCCGTTGAGGGCGGACCACAAGGCCCCTCCGACAGAACCGTTAACGCGATTCGCCGCGGTTTTCTCACCCGTCAGGGCACCGACGAAGCCCTTGCGGGAAAGCCCCATCAACACGGCAACGCCAAGCCCGTGGAATAAAGTAAACTGGTGAAGGAGGTCGAGATTGTGGCGGAAGCTCTTGCCGAAGCCGATGCCGGGATCGGCGATGAGCCGCTCCTTGGCAATGCCGGCCGCCACGCACGTGGCGATGCGGGCCTCCAGCGCGTCGAAGACGTCGAGCGCCACATCGGCATAGTTCGGGCTGAGCTGCATGGTCTTCGGATCGCCCTGGGCATGCATGAGGACGACCGGGCAATCGGCCTCGGCCATGGCGGCCAGGGATTGCGGGTCGTATTGCAGGGCCGAGACGTCATTGATGATGGCGGCACCGGCCTTGAGCGCTGCGCGCATGACCGGCGCCTTGCGCGTATCGCAGGAGACCCTGTGGCCGGCGGCG
>JBGSNJ010000009.1:0-4360 GCA_041739715.1 Aestuariivirga sp. | reverse complement strand
CCTCAACCGGACGAAGCGCCCGGCGCCTGTCACCTATGTCAACGGCAAGCCGGTTGTCGAGGAAGAGGAGCGCCGCGCCAAGCCCAAGGTCGTGACCTCGGCCAGCGACAAGCGGCGCAAGCTGATCCTGGCCGGCATCGTCCTGCTTGCCGCCGTGTCGGCGGTGACCTTCAACCTGCTGGCCCGGTCTTCCACGCCGGCGAAGCAGTCGACGGCCATCGAGACGCCGGCTGCGGCGCAGAAGCAGGTCACGCGGATCGTTCCCACCCAGCCCAAGTCGGTGGCACCGGCCGATCAGCTGATGGCGGACGGCGTCATTACCGGATCGCTCCCGGCCAAGAAGACCGATGCGTCCCTTGTTTCCATCGTGGCCGAACCGGGAACCACCGGCGCTGCGGCAGAGCTTCCGCCGCCCGAAACCGGACCCCTCGCCCTGCGCGAAGCGGCTGCCCGCGGCGACGCCGAAGCGCAATTCATCATTGCCAGCCGCTATCTCGATGGCCAGGGCGTGGAACAGGATCTGCCTGCCGCTGCGCGCTGGTTCCAGCTGGCGGCCATGGGTGGCCTCGCGCCCGCGCAGTATCGCCTCGGGACACTGTTCGAACGCGGCAAGGGTGTCCCGCAGGACATTGCCAATGCCCTGCTCTGGTACCAGCGCGCGGCCGCCGGTGGCAACGTGAAGTCCATGCACAACGCCGCCGTCATCCTGGCCGGCAATCAGGCGGGGCCGCCGAAATTCGATGAAGCCTACCGCCTGTTCAAGGACGCGGCGGAACGCGGCCTCAAGGACAGCCAGTTCAACCTGGCCGTCCTGGCAGAGCGCGGCCTCGGCACCAAGACCGATCCGGCCGAAGCCTATTTCTGGTATGCCGTGGCAGGCCTGCAGGGCGATGCCGATGCGGCGCGCCGCGCCAACATCATCGCCGAGAAGATGCCAGCCGATGAGGTCGGGACCCTTAGCGCCCAGGTGAAGGATTGGAAACCCGTCGCCAGTTCCGAAAAGGCCAATGTGGTTGCGGTGAACGATCCGAGATGGAACAGCGAGGCCCCCGGCGCCGCGGCCCAGTCCGTGCCGCAGCCGCCGGCACCTCAGATCGTCCCGGTTCCCGAGTCCGCACCGGCGGATCCGGTGCTCGAGGCGCAGAAGCTGCTCGATCAACTGGGCTTCAATGTCGGCGAGCCGGACGGCACGCTGGGCACCAAGACCAAGAACGCCATCCGCCTGTTCCAGCTCCAGTCGGGGCTTGAAGTCACGGGCGAGATAACGCCCCAGCTGCTCGACGCCATGCGCGCCAAGTCAAGCTGACCCCCGGCTTGAGTTTTCGACCCGGCTCTGCGAAGAAGCCGGGCATGGAGCGCCGTTTCGACAGCCAGACGATCCCCCGTGCCGCGCTGGCGCTCGGTCTTGCCGGCCTGCTGCCCTTTGCAGCGGCCGTCCTGTCGCAATATGCGTCCTTGCCCTTGCTCGCCCCGGCCTTCGGATTGCAGGTCGGGATCGTCTATGGCGCGGTGATCCTCTCCTTCCTTGGCGGCATCCGCTGGGGCACCGCGATCGCACCCTTTGCCTCCGATCGCCAGGCAATGGAATTCACCACCAGCGTCATCCCGTCGCTGGCGGCCTTCGCGGCCGTCTTCATGCCGGAGATCCTTGGCCTTGGCCTACTGATCTCGGGCTTCCTCATGCAGGCCTTGTGGGATGTGACCGCCGTCGAGCAGGGCCGCCTGCCGCGCTGGTTCGGCAAGCTCCGCATGATCCTGACGGCGGGCGCCGTCATTTCTCTCATCGCAATGCTGTTGCGTCAGCTCATCTGACCCGCGCGGCCGGGAAACGGTGAATGGCGCGGCTGCCCAGCATCCAGACCTTGTAATCTTCGAACAGCCCCGCGAAGGCGTCTGACCCGATGCCGAGCGCGCCCGTATAGCTGCCGAAGGCCGGCATGACGATGCGGCGGTCATCGGCGATGAAGCAGCGGCATCGGATGCGGTGGCCGCGCTGCACCACCGTGGCCGCGGGATGAAGGTGGCCCGCGATTTCGAGCATGCTGTCTCTGAGCGGCCCGGGTTCGTGGCGCAGGCTCACCGGTCCCAGCGCCACCTCGGCGGCAATGGTACCGCCGACGTCGCCGGGCGGCGCGGGATCGTGGTTGCCGGTGATCCAGATCGTGGGAATCGTCGCGGTGATGCTCAGCAGTCGCGCAAGATCCTGCCCATCGATGCGCTCGCGGGCGGCGGGATCGTGGAAACTGTCGCCCAGGAAGATCAGGCGCTGCGGCTTCGCGGCCGCGATCACCCGGCGCAGCTGATCGAGCGACTCGCGCGAGTCGTATGGCGGCAGGTGAACGCCGCGCCGCGCCAGGCTTGTGCCCTTCTCGAGATGCAGGTCGGCCACCAGCAGCGTGGCGAAGTCCGGCGCATAGAGCGCACCCGAAAGATCGGGGATGAAGTCCAGGCCGCCGAGGCTGATGCGATGCGTCCTAGACAAGCCGCATGGCCTCGCCGATGAGGTCGTCCGCGGCTTCGGCGAGAAGGGCATCATGGGCTTCGCCGTAGATGGATTCGCGCCCGATCTCAAGCAGCACCGGAACCGCCAGCGGCGAGACCACCTCCAGCGCCTTGTGCACGATATGGCCGCGGATGCGCTTCAGCATCATGGCCAGGCGCTGCGCATCGATCAGGCCTTCGGCGGCATCGTCCCATGCGGCGCGCAGCAGGATGTGATCGGGCTGGTGGCTGCGCAGCACGTCGTAGATGAGGTCGGTGTTCACCGTCATCTGGCGCTGCGTCTTCTCCTTGCCGGGAAAGCGCCGCTCGATCAGGCCGGCGATGATCGCGGCGTTCCGGAAGGTCCGCTTCATCAGGTTGGATTCCGCCAGCCAGGCGTCGAGGTCGTCGCCCATCATGTCCTCGTCGAAGAGCTTTGCCAGCGAGATCCTGCCGCTCGTGATCATCAGCGCGAGGTCGCGCACCGTCCAGATCACCAGCGCATATTCCGAGGCGACGAAGCCCAGCGGCTGCGCGCCCCAGCGCTCCAGCCGCCGCGTCATCAGCATGCCCAGCGTCTGGTGCGCCAGGCGGCCCTCGAAGGGATAGCAGACCATGTAGTACTTGTCGGCGCGCGGGAAAGTCTCGACCAGCATGTCCTCGGCCCGCGGCACCACCGACTTGAAGCGCTGCAGCAACAGCCAGTCCTGCACCTGCTGCGGCAGATGCGTCCAGGATTTCGGATCGGCCAGCATCTCGCGCACCCGTTCGGCCAGGTAGGTGGAGAGCGGAAACTTGCCGCCCTGGTAGGAAGGGATCATCGGCTCGCGCGCGCCGCCGCGCGAGGCCAGTGCGCCGAACTCGTCGAGGTCTTCGAAGCGCAAGACCTCGCCCGCGAAGAGGAAGGTGTCGCCCTGCGACAGCTGGCTGAGGAACCATTCCTCCATCTCGCCCAGCACGCGGCCGCCCACCACCACGCGCTTGCCCAGACGGCGTTTCACGCTGGCCAGCCGCAGCTTGAGCATTTCCTCCTCGACGATGGTGCCGGCGTTCAGCTTGTAGGACATGATCAGGCGCGGATGCGTCAGCCTGAGGCTGCCGTCGGCCTGCGGCTTCAACTTGGCATAGCGCTCATAGGCCTTGAGCGCGTAACCGCCGGTGGCCACATAGTCGATCACCTTGTCGAAGTCGGCGCGGGTGAGCTTGCGGTAGGTCCAGGCGCCCGTGATCTCGCGATAGAGTTCGTCGGGCTGGAAGGGCCCGGCACAGGCCCGGCCCATGACATGCTGGGCGAGCACGTCGAACTTCAGGACCATGGGATATTCCGTGTCCTGAGCATTCACTCGCGCAGCCTGCAGTGCCGCCTCGCACTCCAGCACCTCGAAGCGGTTGGACGGCACCAGCAGCGCCTCGCTCGGCAGGTCGAGGCGGTGGTTGGAGCGGCCGATGCGCTGCAGCAGGCGGCTCGATCCCTTGGGCGCACCCACATGGATCACCAGGTCGACGTCGCCCCAGTCGATGCCCAGTTCCAGCGTCGAAGTGCAGACCACCGCGCGGAGCCGTCCCTCCGCCATGGCCGCCTCCACCTTGCGGCGCTGGCTCACGTCGAGCGAGCCGTGATGCAGGGCGATGGGCAGATGATCGTCGTTCGCCTCCCACAGCGACTGGAAGACCATCTCGGCCTGGCTGCGCGTGTTGACGAAGATCAGCGCCAGCTTTGCCCGCTTCAGCTCGTCATAGAGTTCCGGGATGGCATAGAGCGAGGAATGGCCGGACCAGGGCACGCGCTCCGCCGACTTGAGGATGCGGATGTGGGGTGCCGCTCCTGGCTGCCCCATGACCAGCTGCACCGGCGGCTGGCCCGCCGGCGCAAGCCAGG
>JBGSNJ010000562.1:0-41782 GCA_041739715.1 Aestuariivirga sp. | reverse complement strand
CAATTGACTCCCAGCCAGCAAAGCAGTGCCACCGCAGGTTGGCGCGGGAAGATCTCCCGGTTTCATTGAGGATCTGTCGCGAAACAGACAATCTCAGTGGCCATGTTCGCTCTCGTGCGTCAACCAATTGCTTGAGATTAGAGTTCCATTCACTTATCTTAGTAGAGAAGATCAGAAAGCGGAGAGGCTCAGACATGGCAACCAACATCGTCACGGAAATCATTGGACTGATCGCGCCGGCGGCGCTTGATCGGATCGCAGCGGCACTGGGCCTGAGCGGTGATGCCGCGAAGAAGGCGCTTGGCGCTGCGGTCCCGGCTCTCCTCGCGGCGTTGGGCACGAAGGCGGCCTCTCCTGGGGGCGCACGGGCGCTGTTTGATGCGGTGTCTGACGCTGATCCGGATGTTTTCGGCAAGCTGACATCGGCGCTGACCGGCGCCAAGAGCGAAAAGTTCGTGCAAGGCGGCTTGGGAGCGCTGACATCCTTGCTCGGTGACAACGCCCTCAGCGGCCTTACCGGTGCAGTTGCAAAGCAGGCCGGACTTGGCGGCAACGCCAGTTCGTCGCTGATGGCGATCGCTGGGCAACTCGCCATGGGCTCGCTGGCCAAGAGCGCCAAGAGTTCCGGCCTCGATGCTTCGGGCTTGGCGGGCCTCCTGAGTTCCCAGCAGGGTAACATCAAGGCGGCACTGTCGGCAGGTCTCGGCGAGCTCCTTGCCGGCGCGGGTCTCGTCGGCAGCAGCTTTGCCGGGCAGGCAACTCAGGCGGCGTCCCAAGTTGCGTCCCAAGCCGGACGTGCTGCCTCGGCCACTGCCAGCCAGGCTGCTGCAAGTGCCAAGAAGGGAACGAACTGGCTGACCTGGCTGGTCCCCGTCATCCTGGTTGCAGCCGCCCTGTGGTACTTCCTCGGTCAAGGTGGCAAACCGACGGTCACCACTGAAACCGGTGGTACGCCGCCAGCCGTCACGGAGATCCTTGTCGAAGGCGTTGATGTCGGCAAGCAGGTGACAACTGCTCTTGATGGCCTGAAAGGCGTTCTTGGTGGCATCACGGACACGGCTACAGCACAGGCTGCCTTGCCGAAACTGCAAGAGGCCGTGACCTCGATCGACGGTATCTCGGGTCTGGTGGGCAAGCTTTCTGCCGAGCAGAAGACAGTTCTCGCCACGCTGGTTTCGGCAGCACTTCCTGCGATCAAGGAGGCTGCCAACAAGGTCCTCGCAATTCAAGGCGTGGGCGACCTGGCGAAGCCTGTCGTCGACAGCTTGATTGCAAAGATCGAAGCCTTGGCGAAGCCAGCATAAGCGGAGGCGGTGGTGGCTTACACAGAGGATGATCTGAACCTCCTGTCCACTGTCCCGCAGCTCATCGGCTCGGCCGTCGCCTCAGCCTCGGGAAGCGGACTGTTCGGCACCGGCAAGGAGCTCTTCGCGAATGCCAATGCGATTCTCGATGGGCTGAAGTCCTATCCCGGTAATGCGCTGATCAAACAGCTTCTGCCCGATCCGAAAGTAGATCGGGCAGCGGCGGTTGAGAAGATGAAGAAGACGAGGGACTGGGCCATGGAAAGGCTTAAGGCCAAGGGTATCGACACTGCCGAGAAGCTGAAGGCTCAGACCTTGGAGGACACGCGAGCCGCAGCGGCCATCCTGGCAGCAAAGTCGACGGCCAGCGAGGCGGAAGAATATCGGCAATGGGCGCTCTCGATCGCCGAAAAGGTCGCGAATGCGGCATCCGAGGGCGGTTTCCTGGGTTTTGGCGGCGTGCAGGTCACGCCTGCCGAGAAATCGCTGATCGACGATGTCCGCAAGGCACTGGGATCGAGCGCCGTCGCTTGAGTGGCATTGCAGATTGCCTTGCGAATGGGCATCGCCTGGGACTGGAGAGCAGGAGTTTGGCACGGGAGAGGTTGTGAGTGCCCGGTACTCCGCGAGACACGCCGCATCTGGCGCCGTTGCGGTACGGCGGCGAGTTCGACTTTCGCCAGGCGGGGTTAACCTTAGAATGCTGTGCGGACCTCCGTCGTCATGAGAGTGTCATCCGACTCGGATGAAACTTCCGCCCGTGAAAACTGACAAGAATGGCGAATGCTGACCTCCGCGCCCGTTCCGACTCGCTATCGGGCCATCTTCGTCTCCGACATCCATATGGGAACGCGCCGGGCCCAGGTCCGGCAGTTGCTCGACTTCCTGCGGCACACGGAAAGCGAACACCTCTACCTGGTTGGCGACCTGGTCGATAGCTGGGCGCTGCGCAAGGACTGGTACTGGGATCAGCTCCACAATGACCTGATCCAGAAGCTCCTGCGCAAGGCCCGCAAGGGCACACGCCTGATCTATGTCCCCGGCAATCACGACGAGAACTTCCGGGATCTTGCCAACCTGCGCTTTGGCCGCGCGGCGGTACTGGAAGAAACGGTCCATGTCGGTGCAACGGGGCGGCGTTACCTGGTCCTGCATGGCGACAAGTTCGATGGCGTGGTGATGTTCGCGCCCTGGCTCGCGCGACTGGGAGATACCGCCTATGAGCTCTCGATGGGATTGAACGCCTCGATCAACCGCGTACGGCGGCTGTTCCGACTGCCATACTGGTCCTTGTCGGCCTATCTCAAGAACCGCGTGAAGAAGGCCGTCGAGTTCATCTCGCGCTTCGAGGAGGCGGTCGTTCGCGAGGCGCGGGCAAGACGCTGCGAAGGCGTGATCTGCGGCCACATCCACACGCCCGACGATCGCATGATTGATGGCATTCATTATCTGAACGACGGTGACTGGGTCGAGAGCTGCACGGCACTGGTCGAGCATTTCGACGGGCGATTCGAGATCATCGACTGGAATCGCAAGGCACTCTCGCTGCAGCCGCAGGAGGTCCCGCATGCGAATCCTGATCGCGACCGATGCCTGGTCCCCGCAGGTTAACGGTGTAGTACGTACACTGACTGCACTGATCGCAGAGCTGCGGCAGCGCGGGCATCATATCACCGCCCTGACTCCGGAAGGCCGGAGAAGCCTGCCTCTCCCCTTCTACACCGAGATCGGCCTGACCCGCGTGACAGCGAAGGAAATTGGCCGCGAGATCGACGAGGCCCGGCCGCAGGCCATACATATCGTCACCGAAGGCCCTATCGGCTGGGCGGCGCGCAAGGCTTGCCTGCGCCGGGGCCTGCCCTTCACGACGGCCTTTCACACACGATTCGCGGAATATGCTGCAGCGCGCCTTCCGGTGCCGGGTGTCAAGCAGCTGGGCTGGCTGATCCTGCGACACTTTCACAAGCCAGGTCGTGCGGTAATGGTGCCGACCCAGCGCGTGGCGGACGAACTTGCAAGCTGGGGTTTTCGGAACCTCAAGGTGTGGACCCGCGGCGTGGATCGTTCGCTCTTCCATCCCTATGGTGAGGACGTTCTCGGCTACCCGCGCCCCATTCTCCTCTATGCCGGGCGACTCGCCGTCGAAAAGGGCATCGAAGACTTTCTCCGGCTCGATATGCCAGGAACCAAGGTTCTGGTTGGCGACGGCCCGGAACGGTCAGTCCTCGAACCCAGATATCCCGATGCAGTGTTCCTTGGCTATCGCAAGAACGGAAACTATGCCCGCATTCTCGCCGCTGCCGACGTGCTCGTCTTTCCCAGCCGCACCGATACCTTCGGGCTTGTCATGCTCGAAGCCATGGCCAGCGGCACGCCGGTCGCAGCCTACGATGTCCCCAGTCCATGCGACGTGATCGAGGATGGCATCACGGGCTGCCTCGACCGCGACCTCCGTCAGGCCGTGGCCGGCGCACTGAAGCTAGACCGCGCCGCCGTTGTGGAAGGAGCCTCCCGCTTCTCGTGGCCGAGAACCGCCGACATGTTCGAGAGCTGGCTCGTTCCGATCGCTGCTTACCCCGCGACACTGCCGACGACGGCGGGCGTCAGCCCGCAGCCTCCGTGAACAGGCGACGCCCTGTTGGTTGTCATGCAAGCGAAGTCGGCCTGTCGCAAAAGTGTAGTGCCTTGACTGTTCTCTCCAAGTCAACAGGAACAGGCCAGACATGCTCACGATCGAACGTCTCGGGAAGAGCTTTCACGGAAAATCCGCCGTGTCTGACGTGTCGCTGGACATCGAACATGGCACCTTTGTTGGCGTCATCGGACGCTCGGGTGCCGGAAAATCAACGTTGCTCCGCTGCATCAATCGGCTCGTCGATCCGTCCGAAGGCCGTATCCGGTTTGACGGCCTCGACGTCACCGCCCTGCGCGGCCGTGCATTGCGCGACTGGCGCTCGTCCTGCGGCATGATCTTCCAGCAGTTCAATCTGGCCGGACGCCTCGATGTCCTGACCAATGTCTTGATGGGCCGGATAAACAGCATGCCGACCCTGCCCGCGCTGGTCAAGCTCTGGCCCGATGCGGAGAAGCTCAACGCTCTCCGGGCCCTCGATCGATTTGACCTTGGCGACTTTGCGGCTCAGCGGGCCGAGAGCCTGTCCGGCGGACAGCAGCAGCGCGTCGCGATAGCACGCACTCTGGTGCAGAACCCGAAGATCATCCTCGCCGATGAGCCAGTGGCCTCGCTCGACCCCCGCAACACCCAGGCCGTCATGGATGCACTTCAGGACCTCAATCGCAGTTCGGGAATCACCGTCCTCTGCAATCTGCATTCCCTGGAGCTGGCGCGGAGCTACTGTCACCGCCTGATCGGCATGAAGAATGGCCGTGTGGTGTTCGATGGCAAGCCAGAGACGCTCACCGACTCGGCAGTCATCGATCTCTACGGCCTTGAGGCAAGTGATGTCCTCGACGTCTCCAGCTTCCCCGCACAGCAAGCGGCCTTGTCCGCAGACGTCATCCAGAACGCAGCCTGAAGCAAAGCCGGAACCTTTTGAAGTCAACCACTGAGGAGACCTTGTCCATGATCACACGTCGCGGAGTTCTTCATGCCGTAGCCGGCATTTCAGCCCTCTGTCTTGCGTCCGCTCCAGCGCTCGCCGACTGGAAAGACAGCTACAAGGAGCTCGTTCTGGCTGCCGTGCCAGATGAAAATGCCACAGGCGTCGAGCGCCGTTACGAGCCCTTCCGGCAGTATCTCGAAAAGCAGCTCGGCGTCCCGGTGAAGCTCCGCATCGCCAATGACTATGCCGCCGTAATCGAAGGCCAAATTGCAGGGAACATACACATTGCCCAATACGGGCCTGCCTCTTACGCGCGGGCTTGGATGAACGGCGCCAAGATCGAACCATTTGGCATGCAGGTGAATGCAGATGGAACCAAAGGCTACTATTCTGTGCTTTGGGTCAAGGCTGATAGCCCCTATCAGAAGTTTGAAGATCTCAAGGGCAAGAACCTCGGTCTTGTTGACCCCAACTCGACCTCCGGTAACAATGTTCCCCGCTTCGCGATGAGCAAGATGGGCGTTAAACCGGAGGAGTTTTTCTCCAATGTCGTTTACGCGGGAAGTCACGAGAATGCGATCATCGCCCTGCAGCAGGGCCAGGTCGATGCGGCGTTCAACTGGTGGAACGACGACAACGAGTCCATGCTCAGGCGCATGGAGCGCAAGAACATGGCGAAGTACGACGACTTCCGGATGATCTTCAAGTCCGACCAGATCGTGAATTCTCCGGTAGCCTATCTGTCGGAAATGCCGGAAGAACTTAAGGCGGCCATCCGTGATGCCTTCTTCAATGTCGAGAAGAACGATCCGGAAGCCTTCAAGGTTCTGACTGATGGCGAAGCTCAGGTCTGGGCACCAACGTCGCACAAGGACTATGAAGTCATCGTCGAGCTGAACACCTTCGTCGACTCGCTGCGTAAGCAGTAAGCCAGGCAGCCGGGGCCTGCTTCTCGGCGCAGGCCCCGTTTCCAGCATCATGACAGCCATTGCCGCAGAGTCCCCACGCCGGACCGTCGCTGACTTGTCTGCAGCCTACGCGCAGACCGTTGCATCGAAGCGACGACGTTTCATCGTCTCGGGGACTGTCATCGCCATCCTCATCCTGGTCGCAGGGTGGACTGCCGAAGTCGACCTCGAACGATTTGCGGCGAACATCCACAAGTTTCCGAGTTACATCGGCCGTATCTTCACGCTGGACTCCGGAGAGCTGAAGGGCCACTTCGTGCTCCTCGATGTGCCCGGCTGGTTCTGGGGTCTTGGAAAGTGGCTTCGACTGCTGGCAGATACGCTTCTGATTGCCTATGTTGCGACCATTCTTGGCGCAGTGCTTGGGTTTCTCGCCTGCTTCTTCGCTGCCGGAAACCTCGGTGTGTCGCGGCCCTTGCGCTTTGCGGTGCGCCGCCTTCTGGAATTCTGCCGCACGGTGCCCGAGCTGGTCTTCGCGCTGATCTACGTCCTGGCCTTCGGCCTTGGGCCGATTGCCGGCGTATTGGCCATCGTCATTCACACCACGGGCGCGCTTGGCAAGCTGTTCTACGAAGTCCTGGAGAACATCGACCAGAAGCCGGTCGAAGGCCTCATCGCGAGCGGCGCATCCTGGACGAAGACCATGCGCTTTGCAGTTCTTCCCCAGGTCCTCTCCAACTTCATAAGCTATGCGTTGTTGCGATTCGAGATCAATGTACGCGGCGCATCGGTCATGGGCTTCGTCGGCGCGGGCGGCATCGGGCAGGATCTGATCGAAGCAATCCGCAAGTTCTACTATGCCGATGTTTCCGCCATTCTCGTCCTGATCATCGTGACGGTTGCCCTGATCGACCTGGTGACGGAGCGCATCCGCCACCGCTTCATTGCGCAGGAAGGCTGACATGGCACAGGAGGAAGGCTACGCCGCGCTTGAGGAAGCCGCCCTGAGGGTCCGCTTCAGAAAGACCTTCCAGTCACAGGGTAGGGGCGGATACCTGCTGGCGGGTGCCGCGGTCGCGCTGCTGGTCTTCGGACTCTGGTACCTCGGATTCTCGCTCACGAAGTTCGCGGCGGGACTTCTCAACCTCGGCAACTTCGTCGTGCTGATGTTTCCGCCAAGCTGGGGCGACTCGGAGAGCCTGCTCCGTTACGTGAAGGCGCTGGGTGAGACGGTCGCTATCGCCTTTCTCGGTACCATGCTGGCCGCCGTGATCGCATTGCCCTTGAGCTTCATTGCAGCCAGGAACACGACGGTTTCGCAGGTGCTCCGGTTCCTCGCCCGGCGATCCTTCGATACCCTGCGCGGGGTCGACACGCTGGTCTGGGCGCTGATCTGGGTGAATGTCGTCGGCCTCGGGCCCTTCGCGGGGGTTCTGGCCATTGCCATCTCCGACATCGGATCCTTCGGAAAACTCTTCTCCGAGGCCATCGAAGCCTCCGACCGGAAGCCTGTCGAAGGTGTCATCGCATCGGGCGGATCGCGGCTGCACGCCATCCGATTCGGCATTCTCCCGCAGGTGGCACCGGTTCTGATCAGCCAGTATCTCTACTATTTCGAGTCCAACACCCGCTCGGCAACCATCATCGGCATCGTCGGCGCGGGCGGAATCGGGCTTCAGCTGTCCGAGCAGATCCGGACCCTCGAGTGGCAGACAGTATGCTTCATCATCATCCTGATCCTCGTCACCGTCTCGATCATCGATCTGATCTCGACCCGTCTGCGCATCGCAATTGCAGGCACGGCCAGGACGACGATCTGAGCGGAGATCGAGCTGCAAGGCTACAGCCGCGAATAGGCGACCTTCCCTGCAACCAGGGTGAGGACGGGATGAACGGAGCCCTGCGGAATGACGACAATGTCCGCGCGCGCACCTGTTGCGAGTTGCCCACGGTCCTTCAGCCCGGCGGCCCGGGCCGGTGCGCCGGAGATGAGGTCCCAGGCACGGTCAAGTGGCAGGACGTCTCGCTCAATCAGCCCAAACGCGGCCTGAACCGGCGCTGGATAGTAGTAGTCCGAAGCGAGAATGCTGCACCACCCGCGACGGACCGCATCTTCGGCGCCGATTGCGCCGTTGTGGCTGCCGCCACGCACCACGTTGGGCGCACCCAGAACGAGATCATCACCGGCAAGGGCCGCCGCCTCGGCCGTCTCCCCGTTGAGCGGGAATTCAGCCACGCTGACGCCCAGATCGCGGTAGGACTGGCGCATCTCGGGCGTGCTGTCGTCGTGCGACAGCATGGGCACCGTGCGGTCTCTGGCGGCAGAGGCGATGCGCCGGATGGCAGCCGGCACCTCGCCGCTGCGCTCGGCAATGGCACTGACCAGCTTCATGTAGACATCAGGCTCGACCATTGCCCGCTCGGCCGCGCCCCTGATCTTCGAGGTCTGACGGCCACCGGCAAGCGTTGGGGTCGTATGATCGTTGAAGGCCAGCAATGGCCGATCGACCCGCGAGAAGAGCGCGGTGACTGAATCGATCGCGTCGATCGCAAAGGTCTCCCACCGGATGTGGATGCGATGATCGACGCAGAGGAGGTCCCGGCAGTCATCCAGCGCCGCGATGATTCTCTGTGCCTCAGCCAGACTCCGGAGTCCCGGCTCCCAGGAGACCGTGACGCCGTGATAGGCGGTCGTTATGCCGTTGGCGGCCAATTGCCTGTCGGTGTCGACCAACGCGATGTCGAGCGGGAACATGGTACGCGGGCGCGGCATGATCTGCCGTTCGAAGGCATCGCCGTGGATGTCCACGACACCCGGAAGGACAAGGGCGCCGCGCATCTCGATGTCACCATGGCCGTGGGGCGGTCGATCGTCTGTCACCGCGGCGATGCGTCCGCCACTGCAGTGAAGGGTTGCCGGCCTCAGGCCTTCGCCGGGAATCAGGCAGACTCCGCCGGAAAGCGTCAGATCCGGGCCTGCGGAACTGTCCAGAGGCATCGTCAACTCCATCTTGTTGACGACATCTCGCCGGTCTTCATGACAGTGTCATGAAAGCTTGTTCTTTGATGGAGAATTGATGGAGGAGATAGCGGCATGAAACTCTGGACCCTGTTCTCGATGCTGGCCGTTGCGGCCGGATTGATGACTGAGCCGGCAAAGGCGGAGACCATCCGCTTTGCCGTCACTGACGTCGAAGGCGTGGAGCAGCTGCAACGCGAGTATGGCGCGTTCGTCGAGGAGCTCGAAAAGGCGACCGGGCTTGAGGTAGAGTTCACACCCGTCAACAACCGCACCGCCGCTGTCGAGGCCATGCGGGCCGAGCAGGTCGACTTCGTCCTCACCGGCCCGGCGGAGTATGTCGTCTTCAAAAAGCTGACCGACGCCAAGCCGGTGATTGGCTGGCACCGCCCGGACTACTTCGCGCAGATCGTCGTGATGGCCGAGGGCGACATCAAGAGCTTGGGCGACCTGAAGGGCAAAAAGGTGGCCTTCGGCGAAGTCGGCTCCACCTCGCAGCAGCTCGGTCCGGCACAAGTGCTCGCCGATGCGGGCCTGAAGTACAACGTCGACTACACCGCCGAGATCATCAAGCGGAACGTCGCTGTCGAGGCCATGATCCGCGGCGATGTCGCAGCTGTTGGCATGAACCTCACGCATCTGCGCTCGGTGCGCGAGAAGTTCCCGGACGCCAAGTTCGCCGTGGTGGGCCGTGGTGCCGACCTCCCGAACGATATCCTCATCGTGGCGTCTTATGTGAAGCCTGAGACCGTCGAAAAGGTCCGCAAGGCCTTCCTCGAGAAGGGACCGGAACTCATGACCGGCGTGCTCAAGGGCGAGGACACCAAGAAGTACGACGGCGGATACTTCGTCGCGACCGTGGACGACAAGGACTACGACAGCGTGCGGGCCATGTATGCGACTATCGGCGTCCCGCAGTTTTCCAATTTCATCGGTGAGTGAGTGAACTTCCAGGTTCAGTCCTTCGAGCCGGCGGCGGGCATGATGCCCGCCGCCATTTCCATTCGCAAGCTGGCCAAGTCCTTTGCGCCCGGAAAGCAGGTGTTTTCCGGCATCGACATCGACGTGGCGCGTGGCAGCCTGGTTGCACTCATCGGCGCCAATGGTGCCGGAAAGTCGACGCTGCTCCGCTGCATTCCGAGGCTGATCGAGCCCAGTTCGGGTGACATTGATGTCCTGGGCCAGAGCGTCACTACAAGCCCCCGCGGTCTCCGGCAGATCCGCTCACGGATCGGTTTCGTCTTTCAGAAACACAACCTTGTGGGGCGGCTCTCGGCGCTGACGAATGTGGTGCATGGCGCACAGGGGCGCGGCTATGGCGCCGCCGCCTGGAGCCAAAGCCTTGCCCCGCGGGCGATAAGGGCCCAGGCGCTTGAATGCCTGGACCGCGTCGGTCTTTCAGCCATTGCAGCGCAGCGCGCAGACTCGCTCTCGGGCGGGCAATCGCAGCGGGTCGCCATTGCCCGCGCGCTCATGCAACAACCCGACATCGTATTGGCCGACGAGCCTGCGGCGAGTCTCGACCCGCAGGCGGGCGACGAGGTGATGCAGCTCTTTGCCGCGCTGATGCGTAAAGAGTCGAAAACGGTCGTCTTCACATCCCACAATCTTACCCATGCCCTGCAGTTCGCGGATCGCGTCATTGCCATCGGCGCCGGACGCATCCTTCTTGATTCGCCTGCGGATCGGCTGAAGGAGGCCGAACTCCGGGGGCTTTATGCCTGATCACGCCATGCCAGCGCGCCTCGAACGGCCGCGCATCCTGACATTCGTCCTTCTCACCGCCGCAGCAGCCTTTGTGCTTTCGAGTTTCGCGAACAGCGGGGTGTCGCTGGAGAAGCTCATCCGCGGTCTACCGGCGCTTGGCCGTCTGGGCAGCCAGATGTTTCCGCCGTCGACCGAGCGCCTTGAGGCGGTGTTCTGGTCGCTCCTGCAGACCTTCCAGATGGCGGTGGCCGGCACGATCCTTGGTCTGGCGCTCAGCCTGCCACTGGCTATCCTGGCCGCGCCGAGCCTGTCGCCACATCCCTTCTTCGTCTGGATCGTGCGCGGCGTGGTCGCCCTGTTCCGGACGGTGCCGGACCTCGTCTGGGCCATCGTCTTCGTCATCGCCGTCGGGCTGGGTCCGGCTGCGGGCGTGCTCGCCCTCATGGTCGACACGACGGGCTTTGCCGCACGCTTCTTCGCCGAGGCCATGGAGGAAACAGACAAGGGGCCGCGCGAGGCACTTTCTGCCCTGGGCGCCAGCCGGAGCGGAATCATATTCTCCTCCGTCATTCCCCAGGCACTTCCGTCGATGATCAATACGTCTCTCTTCTCTCTCGAGAAGGCCACCCGCGGATCGGTTGTGCTTGGCCTCGTCGGGGCCGGCGGCATCGGGATCGAACTGAAGGTCTCGTTGGAGTTATTCGAGTACGATCAGGCCGCGACAATCATCATTGCTATCTTTCTTCTCGTTCTCGCTGTCGAGCGCGCATCCACCTGGGTTCGCAGCAGAGTCCTGTAGTCGCAGCAAAGCCGTGTGAAAGAGGCTGACGGCCGAGTCCAGCAACCCGGCATTGTCGATCTGTAGAAAGGGCACGCCCGGTGGCTGTGCAGGAACATCACGCCTGACCCGCAGCCAGGCCTCTGCTTCTGACTCGCGGCCCCGGGCGACGATCCGTGCATGTAGGACCTCCGGCGGTGCCGTGAACTCAACGACCAGTAGGTTCGAGTAGCGGCGCATGGCTTCCGCGATGACAGTGCGCGAGCAATTGATCACCACCGTTCGTCCGGCGGCCAGGTCCGGGTCGATTGACCGCCCTATGCCATAGCCATTGCCATGCGCCCGCCACCACAGGGCAAAGGCCCCATCATTGACGGCCAGGGCGAATTCCATCTCGCTGATGCTGACATGGTCTTCTGCCGATCTGTCGGCCATCCGGGTAACAAATCGCCTTGGAAAGACGAAGCGCCTGTTACCGCTGAGGCGAAGCGCCGTCTCGCGCAGGATGCTGTCCTTTCCGGCGCCGCTTTGTCCAACCACAAGCACGAGACATCCGGAGGCTCCGTCCATCACATGACCCGGCGCCCCTCGCGCCAGACGCGGCGTACGACCGGCAGTCCGTCGACAAGGGTAACCTGGACAAGGTCACCCCGCCTCTGGGGTTCGATGGCGCCCCGGTCGCCGAGCCCGGCGGCCTGGGCGGGATTGAGGGAAATGAGCCGGATCGCCCTGGGCAGGCTCATGGCCTCGATGGAGCGGGCCAGTGTGAAGGCTGCCGACAGGAGGCTTGAAGGAACATAGTCCGAGGACAACACGTCGAGATGGCCGAGTGCCGCGATCTCCTTTGCGGAGATGTTTCCCGAATGCGAGCCGCCGCGCACAACATTGGGCGCGCCCATCAGCACCGCAAGCCCATTGCGGTGTGCGGCCTGCGCGGCCTCACGGGTTGTCGGGAACTCGGCAATGGCAACACCATCCTGCAGCGCCTCTTCCACATGGGCCTCCGTGGCGTCGTCATGGCTGGCAAGTTTCACGTCGAGCTGACGCGCCAGGTCGAGAATGCCCTTCTTGTTCACGGCTGCATGACGCGCCTGCATCTCCCGACGCTCCGTGATGTAGGCGTCGATCTTCTCTGGCAGGATCAGCTTCTTGCCAAGATAGTACTGCTTGAACTTGTCGATCGAGACGAACTGCCGTGCGCCCGGCGTATGATCCATGATCGAGATCAGATGAACGTCTCCCGCCGCGGCCGTCAGATTGGCCGACTCGGCCGTATCCGGGCAGGGCAGTTCGCAGCGCAGGTGGATGAAGTGCTCGGCACGAAGGTTGCCGGCGTCCTGGGTGGCGCTGATCGCCTGGATCAGGGTCTCGGCGTGCCGTGCCGAGAGATCGCCCGGGTCGAAGGTGCCCGCGCGCAAAGCGTCGAAGACCGTCGTTATGCCGGCCGCGGCGATCTGGGCATCATGGGCAATGACGGCCGCACCTGCCGGCCAAGCGACTCCTGGCCGTGGGTGGTAGTGACTCTCCAGATGATCAGTATGGAGTTCGACGAGACCGGGGATCAGGTAGTCGCCCTCCAGATCTTCGGTCGCCGCAGCGCTTCGCCCCTCATCGATCTCGTGGATCAGGCCTTGCTTCAAGGTCACGGTTCCGCTGATCACTTCATCCGGAAGCACGACCCGGGCATTGCTGAAGACGACGTCCGTCATGAGGCCTTCCTCTCGGCGGAGGCACGTAGCGGAAAGCGCTGCACGACAGCGAAGTCGCAGCCAGGCCCCGCCTCACGAAAGAGCGTCAAGGCATCGACAGCAAGCGGATGCCCGAGAAGGTCACTGAAGTGCTCGCGTGCGAGTGCCGCGGTGTGATGACTCTCCTGATCGTTCAGCCGTCGAGTGAGCGTCATGTGAAAGCGGAACTCCTCCATGACATAGGGGTAGCCCCAGCGCAGCAGGTACTCGTCCTGCCGCTTGCTGAGACCGGCAGCTCTGCGGCGATGGACCTCGTCTTCGCTTGCAGGGTGCCGGAAGCCATCGAGGTCTCGGACGCAGATTGCGGCGAGTTCGCCGAGTGCAGGGCAGTGGTGCACGGGAACCAGGGCGAGAAACCCGTCGATCTCCTTCAGCGAAAGGGCCGGAACAGTCACGGCGTCGAGACCAGATGCGAGATGCGCAATGGCAACAGTCAAGGCTGCTTCCGTGCAACCATTTCTCAGGACGAAGGGCGGCTTCAGCGTCGCGTGGAAACCGTAGCGTCGCGCATCCGCAACGAGGTCATCGGACAAGTCGGAGTTCCGGACTGGACTCACAGACGCCGCATGGGCATCGCGCCCAAGCCACGACGCGCCGCGTTCGTGCAGCAGGCTCCCGGGCGGTGGTGCGAAATAGATCGCAAACCGTGGTGTTGGTGTTTGGGTGCTAGCCAAGCGCAATCTCCCGGCTGCAAGCGCGGCGGCGCTCGGCGTCGTCATGAAAGACAGCGATGATTGCGCTCCCAGCAGCACGGGCTTCCTCGATCAGATCCAGCACGCGCGACCTGTTTGCCGAGTCGAGCGAGGCCGTGGGTTCGTCGAGAAGCAAAACGGGGAAAGCTGCCGCAAAGCCCCGCGCGATGTTGACGCGCTGCTGCTCGCCGCCCGAGAAGGTCATGGGCGAGAGATGCCAGAGGCGTTGGGGAATGCCGAGCCGGGCGAGAAGATGTCTTGCCCTTTCCAGCGCCGTCTCCTGCGGAATACCGCGATCCAGCAGCGGTTCGGCCACGATCGCTTCGGCCGGCACGCGCGGGATGACGCGCAGGAACTGGGTGACATAACCGATGGTCCGCCGCCGCACGGCAAGCACTTCCCGCGGTGCTGCGGTCGCCACATCGACCCAATCCTCCTCATGCCAGACGCGGACTGCGCCGCCGGTCGCGCGGTAGCTGCCGTAGATCAGCTTCAGAAGCGAGCTCTTGCCACGACCCGAGGGGCCCGTGACCGCCACGCCCTCTCCGGTGCCGATCTCCGCGGAGAAGCCAGCGAGCACGGGAATCCTGATCGATCCCTGCTGGTGAAGATGAAATGTCTTGTCGAGGTTCGTGATCCTCACGACGGGAGCCATCGTCACACCTGCAACACGGAGGAGACAAGGAGTTGGGTGTAGGGTGCCTGGGGATCCTCGAGAACCTGGTCCGTCAGCCCTGTCTCGATGACCCGTCCCTGCTGCATCACCATCATCCGGGTCGACAGCAGCCGCGCGACAGCGAGGTCATGGGTTACGACAATCGCTGCCAGGTCGAGTTTGCGGACAAGTCCGCGAATGAGATCAAGCAGCCTTGCCTGCACCGAGACATCGAGTCCGCCCGTGGGCTCGTCCATGAAGACCAGGCGGGGCGAGGTCACGAGGTTTCGCGCGATCTGAAGGCGCTGCCGCATGCCGCCGGAATATGACCAGGGGCTGTCGTCGATCCGATCTTCGGAAATCTCGACCCGCGTCAACCAGTCGACGGCGGTCGCACGGATGCGGCCATAATGCCGGTCGCCAACCGCCATCATGCGTTCGCCGACATTGGCTCCGGCAGAGACACCCATGCGCAGGCCGTCGCGCGCGTCCTGATGGACGAAGCCCCAGTCAGTCCGCATCAGGAGACGACGCTCTGCTTCGCTGAGGTCGTCCAGCGCCACATGGCGGCCGTCGCGCAGGGTGTAGCGGACTGTCCCGGCGGTGACTGGCAAATGGCCGGAGAGGCAGCGCAGGAGCGTGGTTTTGCCGGATCCGGACTCCCCCACGATTGCAAGTACTTCGCCGGCGTGGAGCGACATGCTGACATCGCTGCAGCCGATGCGCCCGCCATAGCACTTCGTGACTCCCTCGGCCGCGAGAAGTGGCGTCATGCCTCGCCTCGCTGCCTGGCGCAAAAGTCGGTGTCCGAACAGACGAACATGCGTCCGCCCTTGTCGTCTGTCACGATCTCGTCGAGGAAGCTGTCGCGCGATCCGCAGAGCGCGCAAGGCTGATCCCAGGTTTGGACTTCGAAGGGATGGTCTTCGAAATCCAGGCTCTTCACACTCGTGTAAGGCGGGATCGCATAGATGCGCTTCTCGCGCCCCGCACCGAAAAGCTGCAGTGCCGGGCAGTTGCCGAGCTTCGGATTGTCGAACTTCGGAATGGGCGAGGGATCGAAGACATAGCGGTCGGCCACCTTTGCCGGATAGGCATAGGTGGTGGCGATCTGGCCGTAACGCGCGATGTCTTCGTAGAGTTTCACATGCATGACGCCATACTCCTCCAGCGCATGCATCTTGCGGGTTTCGGTCTCGCGCGGCTCCAGAAAGCGGAGCGGTTCGGGGATCGGAACCTGAAAGACCAGGATCTGGTCTTCCTTCAGCCGTGTCTCGGGAATGCGATGACGCGTCTGGATGATCGTCGCCTCCTCCGTGCGTTCGGTCGTCTTGACGGCCGCAGTCTTGATGAAGAACTTCCTGATCGAGACGGCATTGGTGGTGTCGTCCGCGCCCTGGTCGATGACCTTCAGCGTGTCATCCGGTGTCAGCACGGCTGCGGTCACCTGCACGCCGCCGGTTCCCCATCCATAGGGCATCGGCATCTCGCGGCTCGCGAAGGGAACCTGATAGCCGGGAATGGCAATCGCCTTCAGGATGGCGCGACGGATCATCCGCTTGGTCTGCTCGTTCAGATAGGCGAAGTTGTAGGCTGGCGCGTTCATTCCGCCGCCTCAAGCCGGTCCCTGCTGGCGTCGGCCCGCATCCGCCTGAGCAGCACGAGCTCGGACTGGAAGTCCACGTAGTGCGGCAGCTTGAGATGCTCGACGAAGCCGGTCGCCTGAACATTGTCGGAATGCGAGAGCACGAATTCCTCGTCCTGTGCCGGGGCGACGCGCTCTTCGCCAAGTTCACCCGCCCGCAGCGAACGGTCGACGAGGGCCATGGACATTGTCTTGCGCTCGCACTGGCCGAAGCCCAGCCCGTAGCCGCGGGTGAACTGCGGCGGGACATTCGCCGAACCCTTGAACTGGTTGATCATCTCGCATTCGGTCACGGTGATCTCGCCGATCACCACGGGGAAGCCCAGCTCCTCGGGCACAAAGGAGACCTCGACCGCGCCCAACCGGATTTCGCCGGCAAAGGGATGTGTACGCCCGTAGCCGCGCTGCGTTGAATAGGCCAAGGCCAGAAGGAAGCCTTCGTCGCCGCGCGCGAGATTCTGCAGCCGGAGATCGCGGCCGGCCGGAAAGTTCAGTGGATCCTGGGTGAGATCGCGGGGTTCTCCACCGTCTCCCGAGGGTTTCTCGATCAGTCCCTCTTGGCCGAGGAGATCGAGGACACGCGGCATGGCGGTGCCGGTGCTGGCGGGAGCCGTCCGTGCAGCTTCCGGCTCGCTGCCGTCGACGAGCGCGGCATCGAGCAGACGATGGGTGTAGTCGAAAGTGGGTCCAAGGATCTGGCCGCCTGGAATGTCCTTGAAGGCTGCCGACACGCGCCTCTTCACCCGCATGTCCCTGGTTTCCAACGGAACTGCGTAACCGAAGCGGGCCAGAGTCGTCCGTGTGGCGCGGATGAGGAAGATCGCCTCGATGAGGTCGCCCCGGGCTTGCTTGATGGCCAGTGCGGCGAGCTCCCTGTCGTAGAGCGATCCCTCGTTCATCACGCGGTCGACTGCCAGCGTCAGCTGTTCCGTGATCTGCGCAAGGGTAAGTGCGGGCACGGTGGGATCGCCGCGCCGTTCCTCTGCAAGAAGGCAATGGGCTGCATCGATCGCCTGCTCACCGCCCTTGACAGCCACATACATCAGGCAGTCTCCCTCAGGCTGACAGTGGTTGAACGTGGGCAGGCGCAGATTGCGTCGGGCGAGATGAATACGACATCGACTCCGATCGGGAAACCATCGCGATTTCGCATCAACTCGTGCCAGAAACCGGCATCCATTCCCGCGACGGTCACTTCGATGGTCGATTCGATGCCCGGGCCTCGCAGTGCAACAGGCCCGCCTTCAGAGACCTGAGGCACCTGGATGAGCAGCGTTGCGGAGCGGTCGGGATATTCGTGCGTACCCTGTGGAAAATCGGCGAGGCGAGGCATATCGAGGCCGGCTGCCAGAACGGCGAAGCTACTGTCGGCCGCGTCGGGCGTAAGCGGCGCTCCGGTGTGGAAGCGCAGATACTTGGTCACGGCACTGTCTGCCAACTCGGGAATGAGATGGATTGGCGTCTGGAAATCGCAGAGGGTGAGCAGCATGGCAGCCGTTCCGGGAAGGAGCGGTACAGGAGCCATAACAGGCGGCAGGAACGCGAGGATTCGACCGGGTCTGGACATCGCCGTCATGATGGTGCGGAAGACGTACGAGGAATCGACTGCAGTTGTGCTCAGGACATGATCAGACATCGCCGCGCACCAGCGTGAAGAAATCCACCTTCGTTGCAGCAGCCTTTCCGGCCGCGCGTTGCTGCCTCGCCCGGATGCCATCGGCGATGGGCGACAGCACGTCCTGCCGGATCGAGCCGGCGTCTTCCGGCCGCTGCATCAGGGCATCGCAGATCGCGGCCCTATGGGCGTGATCTGCATTGCGGCCGAGCACATAGGCGTGACCTTCCTCACCCGTCGTCAGGCGGACCGCACAGCGCGTGATAGTCGCCTCCCCCAGATTGAAGGCCGCACCGGTGGCGCCCATGCGTCCGCGCAGCATCACAAGCCCGGTTTCCGGCGCGCGAAGGACGTCGTGCGGATGACAGGCGAGATCGCGGCTCCGCGCATCGAGGTCAGTCCACTCAGCGAGGGCAAGCAGCCGCATCCATTGCGGACGCGAGAGAAGATCGAGGGAACCTTCAGGCTGGGGCATGACCCCATCAACCAACTCTTTGTAACGGCCCTGTGACGGCCGGCGCGGCCGTGGCCCCTTCATGCTTCTCCAGAAAAGCCTCGGCGGAAAGTGCACGGAAGTCCGGCAATGCCTTGCGCAAGGTGTCGTGGTCCCAGTCCCACCAGGCCATGGCCTGGAGCCGATCGGCAACCGGTGGCGCATGCCGCCACTTGATCAGCTTCGCCGGCGTTCCAGCCACCACTGCATAAGGCGGAACGGGCTTGGTGACGACCGCATTCGAGGCTACGATGGCGCCGGTTCCAACGGTCACGCCCTTCATGATGATGGCGCCATGGCCGATCCAAGTGTCATGACCGATGCGAACGGGCCGCGAGCGTCGCCAGTCGAAGACCGCGGCTTCATCGGCTTCGTCCGGCCAGTAGTAGCTGGATCGATACATGAAGTGGTGAAGCGATGCCCGGTGATAGGGATGTTCGCCAGGATTGATCCGCGAGAATGCAGCCACGTTCGCGAACTTTCCGAGCGTGGAATAGGCTATGTCCGCATATCTGTCGGTGTAGCTGTAGTCGCCGATCTGCGACTCGACGATGCGCGATCCTGCGCCAATCTCGACGTATCGCCCCAGTTGCGACGTGCGGACCACCGCTCCTTCGTGAACAAAAGGGGTCTCCGCGAGAGCAGGCATATGCGGCTCCTAGGTTGTGACTGTCGTTGCAGTGTCGGTGTCGTGTTCCGCCTCTGCAGCGCCGCCGTGAGACCGCTGGGCCGACATGGCATGGCCCTGCCATTCGAAACCTCCCGGCGAAAATCCGGCAATCCACAGAACGGGCAGAAGAAGATCACGGGCGGCCAAGCTCACCGGCGTCCATGGTGAGACATGCCAGCCGAGCCTTCTGGCGGTGACGAGTTCGGACCCGAACCAGACTGTCGCAAGGACAAGGGTGGGAACGAGCAGATCAATTCCCAGAATCAGCAGCGCGCTGACGAAGGCCGTGAACGGCAGGACGCTCCCTGTCAGAAATTCGGGCAGGTACTGCAACGGAAAGGTGGCGCGCCGCAGCTTGGCCCAGCGCAGATGCCGGTTCCAGACCTGCCGGAATGTCTTCGCGCCAAGCGGCTGAGGAAAGGGCATCGGTGCAAGGCGGACGCAGAGGTGCGCGTGCCGGATGGCTTTGGTGGCGGCGGCGTCTTCCGCCGGTTCGCGGGCGAGCACGGCGATTCCGCCGAGAGGGTCCAGCACCGACTTGCGGAACACGAGGTTCTTGCCCTGGGCGAAACCCATGCCAAACGTATCTGCAACGAGTTGCCAGCGCGCCTGGTGGGTGTTGAGGATGGCACATTCAGTCTCGGCCCAGAACGAACCGGGCGCTGCACCGACGGCGGGCACGCTGATCATCCCCGTCTCCTCGTCCCAGCATGCCATCATGACCTTGAGGTAGTCGCGCGGCAGCAGGACATTCGAGTCGACGAAGGCCACGACATCCGTCCGCGCGGCGTTCCACCCCTTCACGCAGTTGTTGAGTTTCGGATTGTCGCTGATCCGGGACTCGCCAAGCAGCAACTGCGCATGGGCGTCCGGGTGGCGGTCGAGCAGTGCGCGTACGATGGCCACAGCCGGATCGCTCTCGCGTGCAGCGCAGAAGACGATGGCGAGGTTGGGCCAGTCGATCTGGAATGTACTTTCCAGGGTCTGCCAAATGTGAGGTTCGATCTGCGAGATCGGCCGGACAATGGTCACGGCCTCGGCGGTTGCCGGATCATCAGACGAAATCTGTGATGATTTTCGCCTGAGAACAATGATCTGAGTGACCAGGTGAACGGCAAGCATGACTGCCGAGAACAGCAGCAGAAAGTAGGCCACGGCGACTCCCACTGTAGATCCAAGGCGCCTAGATGTCCTCATCTCATGTCAGCCATATGACAGTTTCCGCTGCCTCCTTCCGCGATGCCAAGGCACATGCAGCGGTGCCGAGCGCGTCAGAGAACGTCTCTGGGGTCCATTCGCGAGCGCACCTTGGAAGAGTTGCGCCGCCGGACAGAGTAGAGTCGGGAGCGGGCGAAGAGCTTGCCGTGGAAGGTCGATCGTCTCAAGCCTCGTCGTCACCATAGGCGAAGGCAGCAAGTGCCTCGGCATCCCGCAGCCGGACCCGGTTGTATCCGCAGGCAATCCAGCCTGCCGCTTCGAACGACGTCAGCTTGCGCCCGACATGATGGCGCGAGAGATTTGCCATCTCCCCGAGTTGCTGATGGGTTATCCAGAAACCGCTGGGGTCGTCCGGCTCCACTTCTCCTGCACCGAGAACTCGATACAGGACGGCCGCCAGACGTCTGCTCGCATCCGGCGTGAGCAGGTCGCGCGCGATCCATGCACCGAGGCGATTGCCGATCTCGGCCAGCTGCCCCACGCGAACGGCGATCGTGGGATCCTTCTGCATCAGCGGCACAAGCCGCGTGCGGGCAATGAACACAAGTCTGGTCGGCTCGATTGCCCGATAGGTCAGCTCCCGGGGTCCGCCGTGCAGCAAGGCCTTGATCCCGAACCACTCGCCGCTGCGCATGATATGGCCCAGAAGCGGGCTCTGGCGCCGGTGTCCGCCCTCGATGCCGATCGCTCCAGAGACAATCCCATAGAGGCCGTTGGACTGATCGTCTCTTCGATACACAAAGGTTCCGGGCCGTGCCTCAAGCACCACTGCGTCGTTGACCAGGAGCGACAGGAAAGGGGCCGGATGCTCGGACAGCCAGCCGCGCGCCGCAAACACGGCCTCCAGATTGTTGGATGGTATGCGTCGGGTCACGGTCTGGGTCATTTTAGAATGGTACTTCGTGCAACATCGCAAAGTCCAGACGTGGTCAGATGGCGGGGTTGCAAACGGGAGCGAAGATCATGAAGCGGACTTTGGCACTGGGCATTGGAGCGTTTCTGTCGATGGCAATGGCAGCGCCCCATGTGGCCGAAGCCTGTAGCCGGGCTGTCTACTTCGGCAAGGAAGGGCAAACCGTCACAGGCCGCACCATGGACTGGTTCGTATCGGACATGGATACGAATCTCTGGTTGTACCCGCGCGGGCTCGAGCGGAGCAGCAACACCAAGACGCCCGTTACCTGGAAGAGCAAATACTGCAGCGTCGTCACCACCATCTATGAGGGCGCGGCAGCCGACGGCATGAACGAAATGGGCCTGGTCGCCAACGTGCTCTATCTTCCCGATGCCGATTATCCGGTCCCAAGCGCAGACGACAAGCGCCCCACACTCGCTGTTTCGGCATGGGTGCAGTACGTGCTTGACAACTATTCCACTACTGCCGAGGCCGTCGAGGCACTGCGCAGGGAAGAGTTCCGGACCGTCCCCATCGAGACTCCCACGGGCGAACCTGGAACGGTGCACTTTTCCATCTCGGACGCCTCGGGTGACTCTGCCATCTTTGAGTTCCTCGGCGGCAAGCTCGTGATCCACCATGGCAAGGAATACCAGGTGATGACGAACGCCCCGCCATTCGATCAGCAGCTGGGGTTGAACAAGTACTGGCAGACCATCGGCGGATCGACGATGCTGCCGGGGACCAATCGCGCTGCCGATCGCTTCGTGCGTGCCTCCTACTACATCAACGAGGCCAAGCAGTCCGCCGATCCGCGCGAAGCGGTTGCCACCGTCTTCAGCGTCATGCGCAATGTCAGCGTGCCGATCGGAATCAAGATCCCGGGCCAACCGAACATTGCCGACACGCTATGGATCACGGTCTCCGACCAGAAGAACAAGGTTTATTTCTATCAGAGCACCAACAGCCCCAGCATCATCTGGGCGAAGCTCGGCGAGCTTGACTTCAAGGAGGGATCGGGCCCGCGCAAGCTGCAGCTTGACGGCAATCCGGATGTCGCCGGGGATCAGACCGGCAACTTCAAGCCGGCTGAGCTGTTCGAGTTCTTAGCGCCCAAAGAGTGAGCGGTTCAGTAGTCCGGAACGCATCGCGTGTCTGCCTGAGAAAGAGGCTAAGCTGCAATCTCACGCGGACCTGGTGACCCCGACGCCAGGTCCAGGTCGCTCACCGAAGTCGCCTGGAGCTTCGTGCACGTAGATCATTGGCAGATGTGGAACGTGCCCCTGCGGAGCGCGTAGAGTTCTTCAGGGTGGAGGAGCGGCCTGCAGGCTCAAAGTTCGTGGCAGAAGCGGCGGACTGCCGAGGACATCATATCTGGCGTCGAAGCCAGGCAAGCAATCACCAGACTCATGAGGGTATCACTTCACGCGGTCCTTGCGCGCAAGACCTGGCTTGCCAGCCGCGGCATATGCGCGATTGCGCATGCTGACCACGGATCCTTGTCATGCCTTCAGCAGCTCGCGCGCGATGATCGTTCGCTGGATCTGGTTGGTTCCCTCGTAGATCTGCGTGATCTTCGCGTCGCGGTAGAGTCTCTCCACCTCGAAGCCGCGGATATAGCCGGAGCCGCCGAAGACCTGCACCGCATTGGCCGTGTGCTGGACGGCCATATCGCCGGCGAAACACTTGGCGATCGAGCAGTCCATGGTGGCGGGGAGGCCTGCATCCATCACCATGGCCGCCCGGTGGACGAGCGCGCGGGCCGCCGTGATATCCTTCTGCATGTCGGCAAGGATCCACTGCAGGCCTTGGTTCTCGGCAATCGCCTTGCCGAACTGCCGCCTGGTCCTTGCATAGTCGAGGGCTGCATCGAGGCCCGCCTGAGCGATTCCCACGGCCAGCCCGCCGATGCCGATTCGGCCCTTGTCGAGCACGCTCATCATGATGTGGAAACCGCGGTTCAGCGGCCCCAGCAGAGACTCCTTGGGAAGAGCTACGTTGTCGAAGTGGAGCGCGCCGACAGGCGAGGCGCGCTGGCCCATCTTGTGCTCCTTCTTGCCGCGGGAGACACCCTTGGCATGAAGGTCAACAATGAAGATCGACATGCCGCGATGGCCCGCATCAAGGTCGGTGCGCGCCAGAACGAAGCCAATGTCCGCGACCGGCGCATTGTGGATCCAGATCTTGGATCCCGACAGCTGGAAGCCGTCACCATCGCGGCGTACCGTCGTCCTGATGCCGGAGACATCGGTTCCGGCCTCCGCTTCCGTAATGCAGTAGGACACGCGCGTGCGGGCCGCCAGCACATCGGCGAGATAGGTGTTGCGCTGCACCGGGCTGCCGTGCACGGAGAGCAATGTGCCGATCAGCTCGACGAGGCCGCACTGGTCGGCAACAGAGGCATAGCCGCGCGCCAGTTCCTCCATGACCAAGGCGTAGGATAGCGTATCAAGTCCGGCGCCGCCAAATTCCTCCGGCACCGTGATGCCGAAAAGGCCGAGTTCCGCCATCTCCGCGTAGATCTCTGCGGGAAAGCGCTCCGTCTCGTCGAGGTCTTGCGCAGCGGGCCTTACCCGCGTTTCGGCGAAGCGCCGCGCCGTGTCGCCAATCTGGGTATAGATCTCTGACGGTAGCTTCGGAAGCGGAATGATGGAGGAAGGCTGCATCAGCGGTCTTTCTTCAGAAGCCTCAGGATGGTGTCCAGATTGAAGGCGAGGCGGGCTTCGAGGTTTTCCTTCGTCATCAGGTCCCGTTCGTAAACGATGGAACCCGTGAAGCGATTGGTGAGGTAATAGTATCCGATCGCGGCGATGGTGATGTTGAGCTGCACGGGATCGATCCCGCCACGGAAGATGCCCGCCGCAACCCCACGGTCGAGAATGTCCCTGACCATTGCCACCAGCCTGCCGCTTGTCTGGCGGATCGCCTCCGACGTCTTTAGGTGCTTGGCGCGGTGTAGGTTCTCGCTGTTCACCAGCGTCAGGAACTCCGGGTGGGCGAGGTAGTAGTTCCAGGTGAAGCGCACCAGCTTGGCGATCGCTTCATTGGGCGGCAATTCTTCAAGGTTGAGCGTCTGCTCGGCCGAGCGGATGCCGAGATAGGCATCCTCCAGCACCGCAGTGAACAATTGCTCCTTGCTGCCGAAGTAGTGATAAATCATACGTTTGTTGGCCTTGGAGCGCGCCGCGATCTCGTCGACCCGCGCACCTCCCAGGCCTTTCCGCGCAAACTCGACCATGGCCGCCGCAAGAATGCGTCTGCGGGTCTGGTCGGCGTCGCGCGGCATGGTCTCGCGTTTCTTCTTCAGCATCGCCTGTCCGATCGGAGTTGAGGCCTCTCTGCCCCCGATCACCTCGTACAACCCCTCGGCCTCTTCGCAAGTGTACGCCTGGAGGCTTGATACCGCTCCAGAATGGAGTAACTAGTTGGTGCAGTAAAGGCCAAAGGTACATGGCAGAACTACATGGCGAAGAACGTGAGTGAGCAGCCCTGGACCTCGAAGCCAAGCCGTCGATCCGTGCTGAAGAGCGCTGCGGGTTCAGCGGCCATCGTCTCCCGTGGCGGCGCATTCCCGATGCCGGCCGCTGCCCTCTTCGATGATGACGCGACGTGCAACAAGACCGGCATTGCCCTTCATGCCGGCAAAGACGATGACATCCGCCGGATAGCGCTCGGACAATGCCTTGTGAATGCGCCGACAGTTGGCGCGCATTGCCGTTTCTGACAACGCAAACAGTGGAGAGCCACAAACCTGCACAAGATCGAGAACGGACACTTCCCCGACTTCGAGAACGTCCCTGGCGTTCAACTTTCAGGCTAGAGAATGCGTGAGACGTGAGTGGGCGGGAGGCGGTCACGCCAGGGCATGGCATGTTCGAGTTGCGCGCCAATCGCAATCAATTGCTCCTCATGCCCCGGCCTGGCGGCAAGCTGCACGCCAATCGGCAGACCGCTAGAGTGCTGACCCAAGGGTAACGAGAGGGCTGGCACGCCGGCGACATTGACCCAGACCATGTACTGGCATGGTCTCTGCTCGCGCTGCAGGAACTCTGATGCCGAAACATCGACATTCATTCCATAGAGTTCATTGGGCTGCGCGACCTGTGCGCACGTCGGTGTGAGCCACATGTCGAAGTGATCGTAGAATTTGCCAATGCGGCGGCGGAAGACATTCAGGTCGTCCAGGGCCTTGAGGTGCGCGTCGACCGAGCGGCCCTTGGCAAATTCATAGAAAGCCAGTGAAGCACGCTCCACGGTGTCGGGCCCCACCTTCCGCCCGGAGCGTTCGCCAAGCCAGTCGAGATAGCGATCAAACCGGAAGTACCAAAGCTCGGTAAGCATCTTGTCCATCTCGACGAGGTCGAAGTCTGGCGCGGCCTCTTCAACGTGATGGCCAAGTTGCTGGAGCATCCTGGCTGTCGCCAGGACGGTTGCAGCGACCTCGGGGTCGACTAGTGCATCCATCAGCGGGCTTACGGAAACGCCGATGCGTCGCGCCGGGTCCGGATCCCGGAGGTAGTGGCAATATGGATGCTGCGGCTGACGGATGATGAAGGGGTCACCGGTCTGCGGCACGCTCAGGACATCGAGCATCGCCGCCGTGTCGCGCATGGTTCTGGTCACGACGGAGGCCTGGGCCATGCCAAACCCATGTTCATCAGTCTGGGGTCCGTAGGATACGCGACCTCGCGAAGGATGCAGACCAACGGTGCCGCACCAGGCGGCGGGACCGCGTGTCGATCCGCCAAGGTCCGAAGCATGCGCGATGGGGACCATGCCGGAAGCGACCGCACAGGCAGCGCCTCCGGACGAGCCGGATGTCGAGTAGCCAAGTTTCCAGGGATTTGAAGTGGCACCATGGAGCAAGTTCGTGGCGCACAGCGCCATGGAGAACTCGGGTGTGTTGCTGCGACCGACGAGATTGACACCGGAACCCTTCACCATCTGGGCGTAGAAGTCATCCTCCGGCACGACAAAACCTTCACACAGCCGGGAACCGCACTCCATTTTCCTTCCGCCGAAGTGATCACCGATATCCTTGACGAGAAAGGGGACGCCTGTGAGGGGACCGCTGGCCAGGCCGCCTTCCGGGTGGTCGAAGCGGTCCTCATAGACCTCGACGATGGCATTGAGGGTCGGGTTGACACGGTCAATGCTGGCGCGGGCTGCATTTGTGACCTCAGCGATGGAAACGAGCCGCTTGCCGATCAGTTCGGCAAGCCCCACCCCGTCCAGCGCTGCATATTCTTCAGGCGACATGCATTGCTCCTCAGACCGCCAAGTGAACAGGGAACCTGCGGCGGATCTCGCTGTCGAGTTCTGCGGAGATGTGCTGAGAATGATGCCTCGTCAGCACGTCACGAACCTTTGCGGCAGCGCGCGCGACCGTGCTGGGCCTTCCTCTTTCCGTCCATTCCTTCGGACTGGTTCGGTCGCCGACAATCGGATAGACGTATTCGCGTTGCATGCGGTCCAGCGTCTGCTGATTGCCGAGGAAGTGCATGGGGCCGTTCAGGCAGGTGTCCCGGATGTTGTCGATGGAGAGTGCCTCGTCGGTGACGTCAATACCGCGGATTGTGCGTTGCACGGCACCGATGATGTCGTTGTCGATGACGAGCTGTTCCGGACTGTAGCCCAGGAGGCTCGCCATCATGCCCCCCGCTTCATAGATGAGATTTGCGCCCGCATTGCCGACAAGCGCGTGGTTGTATGCTTTCTCGTAACCGGCCTGCACATCCGGAACCTTCGAATCCGTCATGCCGGAAACTGTCCCGCAGGTGAGGTCGTAAAACTGGGTAACCTGTGCGGCGGCCGCGGACAGCAGTGCCTGCTCGGCACTGCCGCCAGACATGGCGCCGGTGCGCAGATCCGAAATGAAGCAATAGGGCCCGAAGATGCCTGGCGCACCTCTCTTGACCGCGTTGAGATAGAAGAGTCCCGCCAGGCACTCCGCGATCTCTTGCACCAGAGACCCCGCAATGGCGGCAGGTGATGTGGCACCCGCCTGACCGGCCGAGACAAGAAACACCGGCATGCCCGCAAGTGCAGCCGTCTCCAGGCAAAGACAGGCATCCGGCGCGAAACGCAGTGGCGGCACGACAAAGCAATTGGACTGAAAGACGAAGGGTCGCGCCCGCCACTTGTCTTCTCCGCCTGCGATCATGTGCAGCATTTCGATTGATGCCTTCATGTTGGCGGGGTCACCCCAGCTCGATCCAACAGGCTTCGTCGTTCCCTTGACGCTGGCGTAGCAGGTGTTGAAGTCCATTTCGAAGGGGCTGGGGATATCCCGGCAGACCATCGTGCGAAGAAAAAAGTGGACGTGCTCCATTGCATCGACCAGCCGTGCGGAGTCGTACAAGTCGCGCACCGTCGAATCGCGATAGTCGCCCGTCTCGGCATCGACCACGCAGACGGCGGCGCCTGCAGTCCCGAAGTAGACTTTCTTGCCCCAAGGTTCCAAGTCACGTGATGGCACCTGGCCGTGCAACACGAAATGCCGCCCGGCACCGGCCAGCATGTCCTCGATCAGGCTGCGGGAGAAGGTGAGGCGCCCATTGCTTTCGCGTTTGGCGCCCGCCCGCGTCATGTACTCGATGCCCGATGGTGGCGCATCTGCCATGCCGATTTCCGCCAGCACATCAAGCGCCGCGCGATGAATGCGCTGCACGTCGCTATCCTTCAGGGGGCGGTAGAGACCACCCTCCATGCCTGGCCAGACCGGCTGCTGATCCGGCGCCAAGGGTGCTGCCCGCAGTGCCTTGCGGGCTTCCCGCCCGCCTCTTCTCAATACTGTCATAGGTGGGACGCTATCGGCACCGTCCCATGATGGCAATCCGTGAACTTCCAGAAAAGCCGGCATAAAGGCGGCAAGCCAATCAGGCGCTGCCAGTCCGCCGCGATTGACGAAGCCGGCCAAGTCTGGACCCTCGAGCAGCTCCCCAACAGAGAATTCCGAGTATGATCGCGCGAAGTCCGCATCTCTCGCTGGTTTCCGTCGATTTCTGTGATGGTTGCCGCGCAAGAGAGGCCCATGGCACATGCCCTCTGCGCCACCCGCCACAACCTATAGGATGACAAGGCCAGACTAGGAATGAATGGCGGAGGGAGAGGGACTGAAATCTAACGTTCTCTGCCACTAAGTAGTTGATTTTGTTAGGTCGAGATTTGCCCGCAGTTCGAATCCCGTGCGCGTATCCAAACGCCAGCGCGACCGCGGTCCTCCTGCCCTAACCCCGGTGTTTTCACCGGGGTTGCTCATTTACAAGCCCCTGGATTTGCTAGTAGTCCATTCCGCCCATGCCGCCACCGCCGGGCATGGCGGGCATTGCCGGGCCATCCTTCGGGTGTTCGGCAATCATGGCTTCCGTCGTGATCAAGAGGGCCGCTACAGAAGCAGCGTCCAGAAGTGCCACGCGGACGACCTTGGTCGGATCGATGACGCCATCTGCAACCATATCGACGTACTGCTCCGTCTGGGCATTGAAGCCCCAGTTGCCGGACTTCTCAAGCAGCTTGCCGACGACGATCGAGCCTTCTACCCCCGCATTCTCGACGATCTGACGGATCGGGGCTTCGAGCGCCTTCGACACGATCTTGATACCGGCGGTGATATCGGCATTGTCAGACTTCAAGGCCTCGACCGCCTTCTTGGCGCGCAGCAGGGCGACGCCGCCGCCCGGTACGATGCCCTCTTCCACCGCAGCGCGGGTGGCGTTCAGCGCGTCGTCAACGCGGTCCTTGCGCTCCTTGACTTCCACTTCGGTCGAGCCGCCGACCTTGATGACGGCAACGCCGCCCGAAAGCTTCGCAAGTCGCTCCTGGAGCTTCTCCTTGTCGTAGTCTGAGGTGGTCTCCTCGATTTGCGCCTTGATCTGTGCGCAACGGCCCTCAATGTCGGCCTTCTTGCCGGCACCGTCGACGATCGTGGTGTTCTCTTTCTCGATGCGAACGCGCTTGGCACGGCCCAGCATGTCGAGGGTCACGTTCTCGAGCTTGATGCCGAGGTCTTCGGAGATCACCTGGCCGCCAGAAAGTGTTGCGATATCCTCAAGCATGGCTTTGCGGCGGTCGCCAAAACCCGGAGCCTTGACGGCGGCCACCTTGAGGCCACCACGTAGCTTATTGACGACGAGAGTAGCCAGCGCTTCGCCTTCGATGTCTTCAGCGACAATCAGCAATGGCTTCGCGGACTGCACCACAGCCTCCAGAATGGGTAGGAGAGCTTGCAAATTCGACAGCTTTTTCTCGTGAAGGAGGATGTAGGCATCCTCGAGTTCAACGATCATCCTGTCGGCATTGGTGATGAAGTAAGGAGAGAGATAGCCGCGATCGAACTGCATGCCCTCGACGATGTCGAGTTCTGTTTCCATGCCCTTGGCTTCCTCGACGGTGATGACACCCTCGTTGCCGACCTTCGCCATCGCCTTGGCGATCATCTCGCCAATCTCCTTGTCACCGTTGGCTGAAATTGTTCCAACCTGAGAGATTTCAACGGATGACTTGATCTTGCTTGACCGTTTCTTCAGGTCTTCAATGGTGGCGGCAACTGCCATCTCCACACCGCGCTTCAAATCCATGGGATTCATGCCGGCAGCGACTGACTTGGCACCTTCGCGGACGATCGCCTGGGCAAGCACAGTGGCTGTTGTGGTGCCATCACCGGCCATATCGCTGGTCTTCGAGGCGACCGCGCGGAGCATCTGGGCTCCCATGTTCTCGAATTTGTCCTCGAGTTCGATTTCCTTCGCGACCGTGACGCCGTCCTTGGTAATACGTGGAGCCCCATAGGACTTGTCGATCACCACGTTACGGCCTTTCGGGCCAAGCGTGACCTTCACCGCATTGGCGAGAATATCGACACCACGCAACATGCGGTCGCGTGCATCACCGGAAAACCTTACATCCTTGGCAGTCATTGAAAATGTCCTTTGAAAAATGGGTTTTAGTGACAGGGCTTGGGATCAGGCGGCCTTCTTCGCGGCCGCCTTGTCTTCGATCACGCCCATGATGTCAGACTCCTTCATGATCAGGAGTTCCTTGTCGTCGATCTTCACCTCGGTGCCCGACCACTTGCCAAAGAGAATGATGTCTCCGACCTTCAGATCGATCGGGATGAGCTTTCCGGCTTCATCACGACCGCCGGGTCCAATGGCGACGACTTCACCTTGCATTGGTTTTTCCTTGGCGGTGTCGGGAATAATGATGCCGCCCTTTGACTTGGTCTCTTCTTCAACTCGACGAATGACGACACGATCGTGCAGCGGACGGAATTTCATGGGCGCTCTCCTTGCATGCGACTTCATCCGGAAACACAGGCTTCCAGGCTATCGCGATCGGTTGCGAAACATAACGTGTGAGGACGGTTCTGGCACTCAATCGATTGGAGTGCCAATGTGATCTTTACATGGTGCACTGACGGGCAGTTAACAAGGAAAATGAAGGGACAGCACAGTTGACGTAAGTGGGCCACTTCTCACTCTATTAATCTCCATGCGCCGGATCTGGTCGTGATTAAGCCGAAAGTCCAAACATGCTGAACGGCGAAAAGGTCAGTTAAGCCGCTCACGACTTTGACGGCGCCCAAAGAAAATGACTTACTCTGACGACCGCGATGTCATGATCCTCAATGTCGCGTTGAGCGCGGCGCGATCGGATGGTGCATTGGAAGAGGATACGGTCTTGAGGATGGCATCAAGCCTGTCTTCGCAGGCCAGGCAGAGCGCGGGGCAGGCCGGGGCCGTTGCAAACTGGCCATTCTGTGCCAGTTTCACGACGACGTTGATTTCCCCGGTGCAGCAGCGCGGACAGATGGCCTGATACTGGGCAGACTGGGTATCGTGGCTCTGCAGAGCAAATATAACTTCGACTGACCGCATTCTCCCCCGATTCTGGATAGCGACCGCGGTCCTGTACGCAGTTTCGGGAATGGCGAGGACTTCCCGAAAGGACGCAGGCGGACTCCCTGGGACAGCAACCGAGGTGGTCAAGGGCGCAAAAATCAGGCATGGCCAGGATCCTTCTGCGAAGCCGCGAAGACGTCTGAAGACGCTTCTGGGGTTGCCTGATCTCTCTTCGGGTCGATTTGATGGCAATCGACCAATCAGAAGCATTGCAGACAAGCTCGTTCATACCCACTTACAACACTATGTCGAAGTGCGGCGGCATCCTTGCGCCTAGTCAATCACACTGTGTTCGATGCGACAGCAATCGCCTCAGCGAAGGAGTTCGCTTGTGACCCTCGTGTTTCCCAATCTCAGCCGCAGCTTTGACACGACGAGAGGCTGCGTTCGCTTCTCGGGCTATGACCGCACGGCTGAAGTGCCATTCTTCGTGGAGGCAGATGCCATTCGCGCCATCGACCATATCCCACTTGCAGGCTCACAAGAACTCTTGTCAGCCTTCGATCGCCACCGGGAACGAATCTGCAAGGCGGCCGTTCAGGCTTACGGCAAGAGGCGTGAAGGATCATATACGCTGAGGCCTGGAGATCTCTAGACCCCGACCGACCGAGCAAGTCGAACGCGGAGTCGGCACCCATCGGTCTCGGTCGAATACATGCGAGATATGGTCACTTTCGTGCTAGTGTACTTAGCAGCGCACGTCCGCTGGGACGATCAAGACGGCCAGCACATGATGGTCGCGACTGTACATCCGATTGAGCTGCATCTGCAGACCCTCTAACCGGGTTCCGCTCCCTTGCTCTTGACGCACGGCAAGGTCCTTGGTGCTTGCCGTGCAAGGACTCGCGCAACAACCCAAGGGGATACAGCCTCCCTACGCCAACACTGCTGCGCCTGAAGGGTAAAAGAGACATTGAAGTTCACGACCAGCCTGCTTCTCGCTCTGACGGTCATCGGTACGCCTGGCATGCGAGACGCGCAGGCCGAATGCGTGATCGCCGATGCCAAGCTTGAAGAAGCCATTCTGAGCAAACCCGAGTTCCGCGATCCAGCCAATCGCCAGATGGTGAAAGATCTGCGTCACCTGCGCGACTCCGCCTTCGTTCTCTGGACATATGGGCACGAGGATCAATGCAACCAGCTTCTTGCCGGCATTCGCGAGTTAATCGCCTCGCCCTCGATGGGAAGTCTCGGCGGCAGCGATGAGGACATGGTCGAACAGCAGGTCGCTGCCCAAGAGTCGCTTGTCCAGCGTGGAGGTGCCGCGCTTGGGCGGCGAAACCTTCCGGGGGCAGCCCCGTTGGTGTCCGCCGACCAGATCCGGCCCGGTCTGCGGGCCGACGAAATCATCGGCGCGGAAGTACGAACTGCCGATGACAAGATCGTCGGAGAGGTAAGAAACATCGTCCTTGCCACCGAGAATCGTCGCAATTACGCCGTTGTCGCTTCGGGCGGGTTTTTCGTTCCCGGCAAGGACAGCTTTGTCGTTCCCATCCAGTTCCTTATGGTCTCTGAGGGACGCGAGAGCTACTACCTGCTGATCGACGAAAGAAAGTTGAAGTCCGTGCCCCTGATGCCGGATCGGCAGTATGAATGGCTCGCGGATGAGGCTTGGCGCCGGCGTAACGATGCACTCTTTGCTTTGAAGCCGTAGCAAATGGCGCCTCGGCAGAGCAGTGCCACAGATCGTGGGAGCGTCATAGCCGTCCGTGTGTTGTCCAGAGATTGGTTCGTCGTTTCGTTTAGATGACAGTGTGAAGCGTACAGCAGAGTAGGAGAATGCCATGTCCAAAGGTCAGAAGAGAAGCAATCGCGAAAAGAAGAAACCGAAGCAGGAAAAAGCAAAGCCTGTGTCTATCGACTCGCCATTCGTCGCTGCGAGAGCAGACATGAAGAAGGCGAATGCGGGCGGCCGAAAGACTTAAGGCTTACCGCCAGCGCAGGTTCTGAAGTCTAACGGGACTGTGACCCGTCATCCAGCCTGATGGCCTTGTCTCCTAGTGCAGCGGGACCCATCGGTCTCGTCAGGCGTCCGTGTACGCCGGAAAGGTACGCATGTTTCTTCCAAGGCTCTTCTCGCAATCGAGCCGACATACGCCGTGGTCGGGCCGAGAGGCGGTAAGAGACGAGTTGTTCAGCGCGGAGCGGCTCGAAGAGCATGCCCGCAGCCTTGCCGCTGCGCAAACCGTCACCCCGCACCGGAGCAGCGGAAAATCACTGGTCGGACGGCTCAATGAGAATGGAAGTGTTCTGTTGGCCGCCTATAACAGCGCAGTCAAGGCCATTGGCGAGGGCCGCAGCATCACGCCGGCCTCCGAGTGGCTGGTTGACAACTATCATCTCGTCGAACGTCACGTGCGGGAGATCCATGACGATCTTCCCGCAGGATATTACAGGCAGCTGCCCAAGCTCAGCGCTGGCCCCTTCGCGGGCTACCCCCGTATCTTCGGTCTCGCTTGGGCTTTCGTGGCCCATTCCGACAGCTGCTTTGAACCAGGACTTCTGCTTCGCTATCTTGCAGCCTATCAATCGGTCCAGCCGCTCACGATCGGCGAATTGTGGGCCATATCCGTAACGTTGCGCATCGTTCTCATCGAGAACCTGCGCCGGCTTGCCAGCGACACAGTGAGGCATCGGCTTGAACGGGCCGAGGCTGACCTGCTTGCGGATCGGCTTCTCGCCGATGTCGGCAAGACGGCGATGCCGCCTGAACTGGTTTTCTCGGCTTATGGCCAAGGGCCTCTATCCTCGGCCTTTGCCGTTCAACTGGTCCATCGGCTGCGCGACCAGGATCCCCGCCTCACGCCCGCGCTGGAATGGCTTGATCGCAGGCTGGCCGAGCACGGCACCTCCGCCGAGTCCGCCGTGCGTGAAGTCCACATGCGACAAGGTGCTTCGAATGTTTCGGTGCGGAACATCATCACCAGCCTGCGACTGGCCTCCGACGTTGATTGGCGAGACCTTGTTGAAGCGAGCAGTCATGTCGATGGGATCCTGGCGTCCGGCTGCTCCTTCCATGACATGGATTTCGCAACACGGAATCTCTACCGAAGCGCCATCGAGCAGCTCGCCCGAGGCTCCAGGCTGACAGAACTCGAAGTTGCCACCAGGGCCGTGGAGGTCACAGGCGCTTTTCGAGACATGAACAAACCAGATGATCGAAAGTCAGACCCCGGCCATGTGCTCTTCGGAGCCGGACGCCAAGCGTTCGAACGGGGAATTGGCTTCCGACCGACACCCCGGGTGCGGATAGTCAAGATGAGCGGGATGTTCGGCATTGGCGGCTACGCCGCCGCCTTGGCATTCGTGACGGCGGGACTGCTGGTGATACCTATGGCCCTCCTGGCTCGTGCAGCCCCGGCTGTCATGACGCTGTTGCTGCTTGCCATCCTCGGTGCGATACCCGCCATGGATGCGGCCGTCGCGCTGGTGAACAGGGTGGTGAGCTTCGGCTTTGAGGCGGTACGCCTGCCAGCCCTTGGGTTGCGGGACGGTGTGCCCCCGAACCTCAGGACCGTTGTGGCTGTTCCGACGCTGCTGACGACGGCCGACGCGATACGCGCGCAGATCGAACGGCTCGAAATCCACTACCTCTCCAGCCCCGACGACAATCTGCATTTTGCAATGCTGTCGGACTGGGTGGACTCCAGCGTGGAGCATGAAACCGGCGATAACGCGCTTCTGTCCGTCGCGGCTCATGGTATCTCCCAACTGAACATAAGGCATGGCGTCGCCGATGGCGGACCACGCTTCCTTCTTCTTCACCGCAAGCGGTCTTGGGCCGCGAGCGAAAGCCGCTGGATCGGATGGGAGCGGAAACGCGGCAAGCTGCATGAGTTGAACCGCTGGCTGCGTGGGGCGGAGGATACCAACTTCGTTGCCATCGAGGGAGTTGATCCAGTTGCACCCTCCGGTGTCCGCTATGTCTTGACGCTTGACGCCGATACGCGTTTGCCGCGGGAGACCGTGTTGAAGCTGATCGGCAAGATGGCGCATCCACTCAATCGTCCCCTGTTCGACTCACAAACACTGCGCGTAGTCGAAGGATACGCTGTGCTGCAGCCGAGAGTCACGCCATCCCTGCCAGTGGGACAGGAAGGTTCTCTCTTTCAGCGGATCTTTTCCAGCGTGAGCGGCATCGATCCTTATGCCTCTGCGGTATCTGATGTTTACCAGGACATGTTCGGCGAGGGCTCTTATGCCGGCAAAGGCATATACGACGTGAATGCCTTCGAGGCTGCGCTCGAAGGGCGCGTGCCTGAGTCGACCGTTCTCAGCCATGATCTCTTCGAAGGCATCTTCGCCCGTGCCGGATTGGTCTCCGATGTCGAGGTTGTCGAAGAGTTTCCGTCTCGTTACGACGTCGGTGCCCAGCGTCATCATCGCTGGGCGCGCGGTGACTGGCAGCTTCTGCCGTGGCTTCTCGGCAGAGTACCTCCACCGGCCGGCGTTATCGCTTCATTCAGCCACATTCCGGCGGTGGGGCGTTGGAAAATGCTCGACAATCTGCGCCGGACGCTTGTAGCGCCCTGTGCCATTCTCGCTCTTCTGGCCGGGTTCGCCCTCACCTTCCATGCAGCTCTGATCTGGACGGTCTTCATTGTTGCGCTGATCGTCACGCCGGCCTCGATCCCGGTCTTTGCGGCGATCCCCCCGCGCCGTGGTGGCGTAACCATTGCCAGCCATCTCCGCGCCCTCGTTGGGGACTTGCAGCTCGCATTGTCGCTTTCGGGCTTGATCCTTGCCTTCCTCGCTCATCAGGCATGGTTGATGGGCGATGCCATCATCCGCACGCTGTATCGCCTCTTCATCTCGCATCGGAACTTGCTGGAATGGGTGCCCGCCGCCCAGGCCGGAGCGGGGCGCAGCCTTAATCTTTCTGGCTTTTATCGTCAGATGGCGGCGGCTCCTCTCATCGGCGCCGTCGCCCTCCTGGTCTCGCTTGCCTCAGGTCAAGGGACATGGCCGCTGGCCATGGTGTTTGCCCTGCTTTGGACGGTCTCGCCGGCCATCGCCTTGCGGGTGAGCTTTGCCAATCGTGACTCCGGCAAGCTGGCCATATCGCAGGACGACACTCTGGCATTGAGAATCACAGCACGTCGCACCTGGCGTTTCTTCGAAAGCTTCGTCACCGACACGGACAACATGCTGCCGCCCGATAACTTCCAGGAAACGCCAGTTCCCGTCGTGGCCCATCGCACCTCGCCCACCAATATCGGGCTCTATCTCCTCTCCGTGGTCAGCGCGCGGGACTTCGGCTGGATCGGGCAGACGGAAGCCGTCGAACGGCTTGAGGCCACGCTTGCAACGATGAAACGGCTGGAACGGCACAAAGGGCATCTCTTCAACTGGTATGACACACGAGACCTCCGTCCTTTGGATCCCCGTTATGTGTCCTCCGTCGATAGCGGCAATCTGGCAGGTCATCTCATCACCCTCGCCAATGCTTGCAGGGGCTGGCGCAGAGCCGACGCAGATGACGAAGCTCTGCTTAATGGCATTGCGGATGCCGTCGAACTGACCCGACTTGAAATTGTAGCGCTTCGCGACGGTCCACGCACACAGACCGTCACGATGGACCAGCTCGATGCCGCTCTCGCGGAACTTGTATCAGGCACACGGTCTCCAATGGCGTCAGGCGAGACACTGACGTCGCGTCTCGCCGGTCTCGTGACAGCGGCAGACGATATGGCCGATATGGCGCTGGCACTCGCAAGCGAGCGAGGTCCAGGAACCTGCGACGACATGCTATTCTGGGCCCAAGCAGTTGTCAGGGCGATCGACGCGCGCCGTCACGGCACACCGCAAGATGCCGAAGCTCGACTCCTGGGCCTTGAAGTGACGAGCCGTGCGATGGCGCTCGAGATGGACTTCCAGTTTCTTCTCGACCGCGACCGCATGCTGTTGTCGATCGGTTGTATGGTTCCGCAAGGGAGTCTGGATTCAAACTGCTACGACCTTCTGGCTTCCGAGGCGAGGCTTGCGAGCTTCTTTGCCATCGCCAAGGGGGATGTCCCGGCCCGCCATTGGTTTCACCTTGGCCGATCCGTCACGCCTGTCGCCCATGCAGCGGCGCTTGTCTCGTGGTCAGGTTCAATGTTCGAATACCTCATGCCGTCATTGGTCATGCGGGCACCATTGGGGAGTCTCCTCGAGCAAACAAGCCGCCTGGTCGTACGCCGCCAGATCGACTATGCGACGTCGCTCGGTCTGCCATGGGGCATTTCGGAGTCCGCTTACAATGCACGAGACCTCGAACTGACCTATCAGTATTCCAACTTTGGCGTGCCCGGCCTGGGCCTCAAGAGAGGCTTGTCCGAAAATCGTGTGATCGCGCCCTATGCCTCGGCGCTTGCGACAATGGTTGACCCGGCAGCGGCCGCGACCAACCTGAAGCGGCTGGCGGCGGCTGGCGGAGTTGGAAGTCACGGCTTCTACGAAGCCTTGGACTACACGCCATCGCGGGTCCCCGAGGGTTCTCAGGTCGCTGTCGTCAAAGCCTTCATGGCTCATCATCAGGGTATGACCATTGTCGCCATTGCTGACACGCTGTTCAACGGCAAAATGAGAGAAAGGTTTCACGCCGAACCCATCATTCAGGCGACGGAACTGCTGCTTCAGGAGCGGATGCCCCGAGATGTCTCGGTGACCAGGCCATGGGCCTCGGAGGTCAAGTCCGGTGCACGTTCGCGGGACATCGAGCCACTATTGGGCCGTCGCTACGCGACCGCTCAGCACCCAACACCTGCCACGCAGCTCTTGTCGAATGGTCACTTCTCCACCATGATCACTGCGGCGGGTTCCGGTTACAGCCTTTGGAACAAGATCGCTGTCACACGCTGGCGCGAGGACGCTACCACCGACGACCACGGCGCCTATATCTTTCTCAGAGATAACGACAGCGGTACAACCTGGTCCACCGGATTCCAGCCAAGCTGTATCAAGCCGGATGAGTACCGGGTTACATTCAACGAGGATCGTGTTGAATTCCAGAGAACCGACGAAGGCCTGACAACTACCCTCGATGTGCTTGTTTCGCCCGAGGATGATGCGGAGGTTCGCCGCGTATCCATCACCAACAACGGAACTCGCTCTCGAGAGATCGACGTGACTTCCTATGCCGAACTGGTTCTGGCAACGCAAGCCGACGATATGGCCCATCCTGCCTTCTCCAAGCTTTTCGTTGAGACGGAATATCTATCCGACATCGGAATCATCCTTGCCACACGGCGGAAACGTAGGCCGGAAGATGAGGAGATCTGGGCAGGACATCTCGCCGTCGTCCATGGAACGACGATCGGAAAGCCGGAATTCGAGACCGATCGCGCGCGATTCCTCGGCCGTGGTCACGACGTGCATGCGCCGATTGCCATGATGGATGGCCGGGCGCTGTCGAACACGGTGGGCACCGTGCTCGATCCTGTATTCGCGCTCCGTCATCGGGTGAAACTGGCGCCGGGGTCAACCGTGAGCATCGCTTATTGGACCCTTCTGGCGTCCGGCCGGCAGGCGCTTCTCGACTGTGCCGACAAGCATCGTGACATGGCCGCTTTCACCCGCGCAGCCACACTGGCCTGGACGCAGGCGCAGGTGCAGCTGCACCACCTAGGGGTTTCGGCTGGCGAAGCCGCGCTCTTCCAGCGGCTCGCAGGGCACCTTGTCTATGCCGCACCTGTCTTGCGGCCCTCTTCCGCAACCATTTTGGCCGGAGCAGGCGCTCAGTCGGGTCTCTGGTCAGAGGGCATATCCGGCGATCTGCCGATCCTCTTGCTACGCATATCGAGCATCGACGAGCTCGATATCGCCAGGGAGCTCTTGCAGGCACATGAGTACTGGCGGATGAAGGGGCTGCCGGTCGACCTGGTGATCCTCAATGATCGGCAGTCATCCTATGTTCAGGATCTGCACGTCGCACTCGAGACGCTTGTACGCATGATGACATCTCGTCACCGGCCCGGCTCTGTTGATTCGCAGGGCAGTGTCTTCGTGCTAAGGGCCGACATCGTGTCGCCAGCGGCCTGCGCTCTCCTCGCATCTGTGGCGCGCGTTGTGCTGGTGGCCCAGCGCGGCAATCTCTTCGATCAACTCGACCGAGTTTCCGAAGGCCTGCCCGTGACGAGGACACCGCCAAGCGTCAAACCCGCAGTAGCAGAACGGGCAGTACCCCGTGCCCTGCCCGAGCTGGAGTTCTTCAATGGACTTGGTGGCTTCTCGAACGGGGGCAAGGAGTATGTGACCATGCTTGCGGCGGGCCAGGCAACGCCCGCGCCATGGGTCAACGTCATCGCCAATCCGGCGTTCGGCTTCCAAGTTGCAGCAGAGGGTGGAGGATATACCTGGTCGGTTAGCAGCCGGGAAAATCAGCTGACTCCCTGGTCCAACGACCCAGTAAGTGATCATTCGGGAGAGGCCTTTTATCTGCGGGACGGTGAGACTGGTGAATTTTGGAGTCCGACATTCCACCCCGTCCGTAATACGGCCGTCAGCTATACGACAGCCCATGGTCGAGGCTACAGCCGGTTCGAACATAGCGCCCATGGCATTGCCAGCACGCTCACCCAATTCGTGCCACTTGACGCTCCGGTGAAGATTTCGCGGCTCCAACTGCGCAATACCTCTAGCCGTACGCGCCACCTAAGCCTCACGGCCTATGTCGAGTGGGTGCTGGGTCGTGCGCGTTCCGGTTCCCTGGTGCATGTCGCAACGTCGATCGACTCCGCCACGGGCGCAATGTTCGCCACCAATACCTGGAATCGCGATTTCGGCATGCGCGTGGCCTTTGCTGACCTGCTTGGCGAGCAGACCGACTGGACCGGCGACCGCCGGGAGTTCATCGGCCGCAACGGAAGTCTGTCCGCTCCGGCTGCCCTGGGGATTAAAGTGCCTCTGTCGAAGACGACCGGAGCAGGACTCGATCCATGTGGTGCATTGCGTACGACGATCGTACTTGCGCCCGGCGCAACGTCTGAGGTGGTCTTTCTTCTTGGAGAGGGAAGCAGTGCAGACGAGGCCCGAAGTATCGTGGCGCGCTATCGCGCTGCAGATCTTGATGTGGTTCTCGCTGAAGTCACCAACTACTGGGATACGATCCTTAGTGCAATAGAGGTGAGAACACCGGACCGAGCCATGGACATCATGCTCAACGGGTGGCTCATCTATCAGACCTTGGCCTCACGGGTCTGGGCGCGTTCCGGCTTCTATCAATCAAGCGGAGCCTATGGATTTCGCGATCAACTTCAGGACGGCATGGCACTTGCTGCCGCCAGACCTGATCTCACGCGCGAGCACTTGCTGAGGGCTGCAGCAAGACAATTCGTTGAAGGCGATGTTCAGCATTGGTGGTTGCCGCATTCCGGTCAAGGTGTCCGCACCCGCATCTCTGATGATCGGGCTTGGCTTGCCTTCGCCGTCGCTCACTACGTGGCCGGCACCGGTGATGCAGGCGTTCTTGGCGAGATGGTTCCATTCCTCGAGGGGCAGCAGCTTTCCGGTGACGAGCACGACGTCTTCTTCCTTCCGCAGCTTTCGGATCAATCTGCCACGCTGTTTGAGCATTGCGCTAAGGCTCTTGATGCCAGCCTGGCCCTTGGCCGGCATGGGTTGCCACTCATCGGAGCCGGTGACTGGAACGACGGGATGAACCGCGTGGGTCAGAAGGGCGAAGGCGAGAGCGTATGGCTGGGCTGGTTTTTGTATGCCGCACTATCGTCCTTCATTCCGATTGCAGAACAGCGCGGAGAGAAGGCCCGCGCTGCTGCTTGGCGGAGACACGCGTCGGGCCTCCGGGCTTCTCTGGAAAGTGCAGCCTGGGATGGCGAATGGTTTCTTCGTGGCTTCTATGACGACGGCAGCGCTCTCGGATCTTCGGCCAGCGACGAGTGCCGCATCGATTCCATTGCCCAGTCATGGTCAGTTCTGTCGGGTGCGGCCAGCCCGGACCGCCGTGAAATTGCAATGGGGTCATTGCTGCGCGAACTTGTCAGACGGAAGGATGGTCTTGCCCTGCTCTTCGCGCCCCCCTTTGACAAGACCGGGCACGATCCCGGCTATATCAAGGGCTATCCCCCCGGCATTCGCGAGAATGGCGGGCAGTACACTCATGCTGCCACCTGGTCGGTGATGGCGCTGGCTCAACTCGGCCACGGGGATCAAGCATTTGAGCTGTTCGCCATGCTCAATCCCATCAATCATGCGCGCACCAGGGCCGATGTCCACCGCTACAAAGTCGAGCCCTATGTCGTTGCTGCCGACATCTATGCGCGCGCACCACATGTCGGTCGCGGCGGATGGACGTGGTATACGGGTTCGGCCGGATGGCTGCAGCGGGCGGGCATCGAGAGCATCCTTGGCCTCCATCTGCAGGGCAAGTTCCTGCATCTTCAGCCTTGTATCCCCAAGAACTGGCCGGGCTATTCCATGAAACTACGCTATCGGACTTCGACCTATTTGATCGAAGTCGAGAATCCATCAGGCGTAAGCAGCGGAATCATCGCTGTGACGCTGGATGGTGTACCCCACCCGACTGACCCGTGTCTTCTGCCGCTTACGGATGATGGAACAACTCACTACGTGAAGCTTTATCTGGGGTTACCCCATTCCGGAACTGGTGCGTTCCACTCAGACTTAGAACAATCTTTGAGAGTGTGATGGCGGAAAGTGCCGGCTCTCCTAGGGTAGGACTGCATATGCAAGCCGAGGTGATAGATCTAATTCGCGTATCGTCAACCGCGCCAGCGAAGGCATGACTGAGCAGACTGGCAACGGCAATGAATAGATCATCGGCTGGATATGGATGGCAAGCTTCACAAGCCAACGTTCCAGCCGCTTCTGATTCACGCCGAAGTCGCTTTCGCCAAACCTTGAACGGGAGTAGATCGCCAGCGTCGAGTGACCGTCCGGGAGATCGAGAAAGCGGACGACAATCGTGTCTGGAAATCCCAACACCGCTGATCGCTGAATGTAGCGAAATG
>JBGSNJ010000520.1:0-2046 GCA_041739715.1 Aestuariivirga sp. | reverse complement strand
ATGGGAAGCTGGAGCGGCCGCGCGGTGGCGCGGCTCATGACCGGCAAGGCGCCGCCCTCGGAGATCCCCGCCGTGCTGACGCGAAGGCTGGCGCGCTTTCCGCTCCCCGCTTTCCGCCCGCTCTATCTTAAGGGCGCCTATGTCTGGTTCGGCTGGAAGGACTCACGGTAGGAACCCGCGGATCAGCGCCAGCGTCTTCTCGGGCGCTTCCACCATGGGCGTGTGGCCGACGCCGTCGAGGATTTCGACCTTCGCACCCGGCACTTTCTCGAAGAGCTTCGCCGTCGCCACCGGGACGATGGCATCCGCGGCGCCAGCGATGGCCAGAAGCGGCGGCACCGGATCGAGCGCGGCGAGCCGTTCGTAGGTGGGCGTCGCGCTGCGGTAGGCGACACTGGCATCATGCGCGGCGCGGAAGGCGGTGTAGGTGAGCTGGCGCAGGTCGTCGACGAAGCGTTGCGGCACCGGAAAGCCCGGCGCGAAGCCTTGGGCGAGGCCATCGCGGATCGCCTTGTCCGACTGGAAGTGCGACAGCAACTCGCCGATGCCCCGCGTCAGATAGAGTTCGGTGAGAACCGTGAACTTCGTATCGGCCTCGGGCGGGCTGTCGATCAGGATCAGGCGCGCGATGCGGGCCGGATTGGCCTCGGCAAGCGCGGTCGCCACCTCGCCACCCATGGAATGGGCGATGACGGTGACGCGGTCGAGGTTCAGGCTGTCGAGCACGGATGCCACCACCTGCGCCTGGTCCTCGATCGTGTAGCCCGCGGCGGGTGCCGCGCTGCCGCCGTGGCCGATGAGATCGAGACGGACGACGGTGTGATCCTTCGCGAGATCAGGCGCGATCTGGTCCCACCAGCCGAGCGAGGCGGCAAAGCCGTGGATCAGGACGAGGGGCGGGCCTTCGCCCTCGACGCGGACATTGACCTCGATGCGCGGTGTTGCAACGAGGCGTCCGCCGTCGCGCGGGGCGGCGGCGCGGGTGACCCCGTCGACCCAGACCATGTTGACCAGGACGAGCGCGGGGATGAAGAGGAGAAGGGCCACGAGAGCGCCTCTCGTGGTCCCCCAGTTCCTGCGGCGTCTGCGCATGGGCAAACGTTGATCAGCGGCGGCCCTTCTTCTTCGCTGGCTTCTTGGCGGGCTTCTTTGCCGCTTTCTTTGCTGCTTTCTTGGCCGGGGCGGCCTTCCTGGCCGAAGCCGCCTTCTTCACGATGGCCGCCTCCACCATGATCTCCACGTCGAGGCCGGGGGCCGCGAGCCTGGATTCGACCGTGGCGCGGGCCGGAGTCTGGCCGGGGACGACCCAGGCATCCCAGGCCTCGTTCATCTCGGCCCAGGTCTTGATGTCGGTGAGCCAGATGTTGGCCTTGACGATGTTGGTCTTGTTTGTGCCCGCCGCCTTCAGCGTGACGTCGATCTGCTGCAGGATGTCGGCGGTCTGTTCCTTGACCGACTTGCCGGCCGCCGCTTCCGCGACAAAGCCCGCGAGATAGGCCATGCCGTTGTGGATGACGGCCGAGCTCATGCGCTTGCCGGCTTCGAGTCTCTTGAGTGCCATTGTGTGCCTCCGCTTGTTTGGCACTCGCTCTCTAGCGATGTTTCATCACCGCTTCAATCACCGCAAGCAAAACGCGCGGCAAAGTTTCGAAGGCATAGGGCGCATGCAGGCGTTCAAGCCAATGATGATAATCACGCCCCCAGGGCCCGATGTTGATGCAGGGGTATCCGGCCGGTGCCGGCATGGCGAAGCTGGTGCCCCAGATCGGCGTATTGGCGGCGGCCGCTGCGAGATCGCCCGCTGATTCGCCGAAGAAGCTCATGTCGGAGATGCCGGGAAAGTACTGCACCGTGCCGAGGCCATGCGGAGTCACCGCTTCCGTGATGATGCCGATCAGCGCCGCATCAGAGAGCGCCACCGCCGGATAGGGGATGGAGCCGAAGCCGATGACCACGGCGGGACCGGAGAGGCCGCTCAGCGCCCATAGCGCCTCCGCCATGCGCTTGCTGCGCTCCGGCAGGTCGAGTGCCGTCAGTGCCGCGATC
>JBGSNJ010000498.1:0-4031 GCA_041739715.1 Aestuariivirga sp. | reverse complement strand
GTGCCGAGCCATTTGTCGAGCGGTCCGTAGATCATGGAGCCGGCCGACATGGCCGCCGCCATGACCAGCAGCGCATTGCCGCGCTCAACGGGCGACAAGCCATAGACCTCGGAGAAGAAGGGGCCGGCCCAGAGGCCGCGCTCGGCGAGGATGACGGAATAGCCGATCGCGGTCAGCGGCAGCAGGGGCCAGAGCGCGCGAGTCGCGAGGATCTCGCCGATACCGGCGAAGAAACCGTCGCCGCCGTGCGCCGACAGGCGCGGCGGATCGCGGATGAGCAGGACGACGGAGAGGGCAGAGGCCGCGGTCAGCGCCGCAAGGATCAGCATCGACACGCGCCAGCCGATCATCTCGGCGGCGAAGGCCAGCGGCGAGGCCGCCAGAAGATTGCCCGCCGTGCCGATGCCCAACAGCCAGGAGCAGAGCAAGGCGAAGCGGTCCGGGCGATTGACCCGGCCGAAGACATAGATGGCGCCCATGTAGATGGCACTGCAGCCAACGCCGATCAGCACCATGGCAAGGTTGAGATCGAAGGCAGATGTCGCGCGCGCGAAGAGCGCCGCACCCGCGACGGCGGCAAGCATGATCGCGGCCACGGTGCGGCGCGGTCCCTGTGTGTCGAGGGCCCAGCCCACCGGGAACTGCATGGCCACGAAGCCCAGGATCCAGAAGGCCTGCATGTTGCCCAGCGCCTGCGGATCGAGCGCCAGTTCGCGCGCCAGTTCGGGTGCGATCACCGCAAGGAAAGAGCGGTAGAACTGGCTCAGCACATAGGCGGCGAGGAAGGTGAGGAAGGCTTTCAAGCCGGCATGCCTCAGTGCAGGCGGCCGCTGCGGAAGGCGTCGACGGCGCGCATCACGCCGCGCAGTTCCGCCAGCCCCTTGAGGCGGCCAATGCAGGAATAGCCGGGGTTCACCCTCTTGCCGATGTCGTCGACGATGACATGGCCATGGTCGGGCCGCATCGGGATCTCCCGGCCCTCTTTCGTCTCGATCTCGCGCAAGGCCGCCACAACGCCGATCATGTCGGTATCGCCGTCGAGATGCTCGGCCTCGTAGAACGAGCCGTCGGGCTCGCGCGTGGTGTTGCGCAGATGCGCGAAATGCACGCGTGGGCCGAAGCTTCGCGCCATGGCCACCAGGTCGTTCTTGGGATTGGCGCCATAGGAACCGGTACAGAGCGTGATACCGTTGGCCGGGCTGGGCACGGCGTCGAAGAGTTTCTGCGTGTCCGCTGCAGTGGAATTGACGCGCGGCAGGCCGAAGAGCGGAAAGGGCGGATCGTCGGGATGGATCGCCAGCCTGATGCCCACCTCTTCGGCGGTCTCGGCGATCTCGCGCACGAAGAGGAAGAGATGATCGCGCAGGCCTTCCGGCGTGATGTCGCGGTACTCGTCGAGCTGGTGCAGGAAGCTCTTGCGGTCATAGACTGCCTCGCGCGCCGGAACCCAGTCGATCAGGTTGCGTTCGATCTCTGCGGCGCGGCTCTCCGGCCAGGAGGCCAGGCGCTGCTTCGCCGCGGCGATCCGTTCGGGGGGATGATCGGCCTCGGCATCTCGGCGCTTGAGCACCAGCACGTCATAGGCGCAGATGTCGATCATGTCGAAGCGCAGCGCCGTGCCGCCATTGCCGAGTGGCCAGTCGAGGTCGGTGCGCGTCCAGTCGGTGATGGCCATGAAGTTGTAGCAGCAGATCTTCACGCCGGCGCGGGCGACGACGCGGAGCGACTCCTTGTGATTGTCGATCTCTTGGCGGAAGTCTCCGGTACGGGTCTTGATCGCTTCGGGCACGGCGATGCTCTCGACCACGTCCCAGCTGAGTCCGGCCCTTTCGATCAGCGTCTTGCGTTTCAGCATCTCGTCGTCGGTCCAGGCCTGGCCCCGATTCATGTGATGCAGCGCCGAGACGATGCCGACCGCGCCAGCCTGGCGCACATGGTCCAGCGTCACGGGATCGTCGGGGCCGAACCAGCGCCAGGTCTGCTTCATGGGTGTGTTCTCCGGAAATCCTGATAAGTGGCGTGGCTGCCCTTGCGGATGAGACTGTCGAGCGCGGCCGTCACCGCCATGGTGAAGTGCGGATTGGCCGGCAGGTCGCGTCCGAAGACCTGCTCGACGGCGAGCAGGCTGGCGGCAAGCCGCGGCGCATCGCGGCCTGCCGCATCGGCTCTTGCCCGGAGTTCGTCGCGCAATGGATCGCGCACATCGATCGCTGCGCCCTGCTCGTCTGTCCCTGTCACGTAGCGCATCCAGGCGGCGACGCCCAAGGCCAGGCCATCGATGGACTGGCCGGCGACTATCCGGTCGCGGATGGTGCCCAGCAGGCGCTGCGGCAGTTTCTGCGACCCGTCCATGGCGATCTGCCAAGTCCTGTGGCGCAGGCCCGGATTGCGGAAGCGCCGCAGCAGCGCTGCCTTGTAGGCGGCGATGTCCGCGCCCGGCGGCACCTTCAGGGTCGAGGTTACCTCGTCATTCATCAGATGCGCCACGAAATGCGCGAGATCGGGATCGGCCATGCAGTCGGCAATGGTCTCTCGGCCGGCAAGATAACCGAGATAGCTCATCGACGAGTGCGAGCCATTGAGCAGCCGCAGCTTCATCAGCTCGAAGGGCGCGATGTCGGTCACGAAGGTGGCGGACCACGCGGGGCGCCCCTGCGGAAAGCGGTCCTCGACCACCCAGTTGTTGTAGACTTCGGTGACCACAGGCCAGGTGTCGTCCAATCCCGTCGCCTTTGCGACCCGTTCGCGGTCGGCATCGGTGGTGGCCGGCACGATGCGGTCCACCATGGTCGAGGGGAAGGCAACCTCAGCCGCGACATGCTTGCCAAGCGCCGGATCGACCCGTTCGGCCAGCCGCACCACCACCTTGCGCACGGTCTGGCCATTCCAGGGAAGATTGTCGCAGCATAGCACGGTGAAGGGCGGCAGGCCCTGCTGCCATCGTTCTCGCAGCGCCGCGACAATAAAGCCCGGCGCCGAGACGGGCGCAGCCATGTTCGCGAGGTCACGTGCGATGTCCGGATGGGCCTCGTTCAGTTCGCCGGTGGCCGGATCGTGGCAATAGCCTTTCTCCGTCACCGTCAGCGACACGATCTTGACCGAAGGCTGCGCCATGGCGGCGACGAGGGACCGGGGATCTTCCGGCGCGACCAGGATGCCCTTGACCGCCGCGATGACGCGGCAGCGTTCGCCGGCCTCGTCGCTTTCGGCGACCGTGTAGAGATAATCCTGCGGCCGCAGCGCATCGCGCGTGTCGGGTGAGCGCAGGCTTGCACCGAGGATGCCCCAGCGCAGGTCCCCCTTGCGCAGCACCTCGTCGGTATAGTCGGCCATGTGGGCGCGATGGAAGGCGCCGATGCCGAGATGGACGATGCCGGTCTCGAGCCGATCCGGATCGTAGCCGAGCATCTTGCAGGTCGCGCGCGACAGGCGTGGCATCGTCGTTTTCCCGTTCTTCCCGTGCGGGATTTGTACCCGGCGGCGACTTGCTAGTATACAGGGCTCCGGCTCACAAGCCGCAAGCGCGGAGACCCGACGGGCATGCCGGAGACCATGAAAGCCATCCTCTGCCGGAAACCCCGCCAGCTGGAGATCGTCGAGCGCCCCGTGCCCATGGCCGGCCCGGGCGAGGCACTGGTGCGCATCCGCCGCATCGGCGTCTGCGGCACCGACATGCACATCTATCAGGGCAACCAACCTTATTTCGTGTATCCGCGGGTCATGGGCCACGAGCTCTCGGCCGAGGTGGTGACGGCGCCGAAAGGTTCGGACTTGAAAGCCGGCGATGCCGTCTACATCGTTCCCTATCTCCACTGCGGCCATTGCGTGGCCTGCCGCGCCGGGCGGACCAATTGCTGCACGACGCTGAAGGTGCTGGGCGTCCATATCGATGGCGGCATGTGCGAGTATCTGTCCCTGCCCGCGTCGACCCTGTTCAAGGCCGAGGGCATCAGCCTCGACGAGGCCGCCATGGTGGAGTTCCTCGCCATCGGCGCCCATGCGGTGGCGCGGGCCGGCATCGCGCCGGGTCA
>JBGSNJ010000463.1:0-2296 GCA_041739715.1 Aestuariivirga sp. | reverse complement strand
CCCAGCAGGATCACCGGCCGTTTCGCGCCGTTGAGCTTGGCGATGGCCTTCTCGATTTCGGCCGGCGGCGGCGGTGCGATCCCGGGCAGGCCACGCGCCACCCATCCGTCGCCAGCCGGTTCCTTCAGCAGGTCGAGCGGGATTTCGATGTAGGCCGGCCGCGGACGCTGGCTGGCGAAATTGGCGAAGGCGCGGGCTACCGCATCGCGCACGTCCTTGGGTGTATAGGCTCGCATGTGCAGGCTGGTCACCGAAGCCGCCGCCGCGCGCTGGTCGATCATCTCGTGCAGGCGCCCGCGCCCCTGGGCCGCGTCGGTGACATCAAGAGCCGACGAGATCACCAGCACATTGCTGGAATCCGACCAGGCCTGGCCGAGCGGCGTCAGGATGTTGAGCAGCCCCGGCCCGGTGATGGTGAAGCATACGCCTGGCTTGCCAGTCGCGCGCGCATAGCCATCGGCCATGAAGCCCGCGCCCTGCTCGTGGCGCACGAGAACGTGCCGGATGCCGGAGCGCGGCAGGGCCCTGTACATCTCCACATTGTGCACGCCGGGAATGCCGAAGATGGTGTCTACGCCATAGGCTTCGAGCAGGCCGACGAGGGCCTCGCCGGTTGAGAGTTCCGCACGCTTCGACATGTCAGGCCGCCTTTGTTCCGGTATCCACGGGGTTCACCGCGTGACATGCCACAAGGCTTCCGTCATGCGCAAGCAAGGCCGGATTGACGCGCCTGCAGGTGTCGAAGGCCAGCGGGCAGCGCGGATGGAAGGTGCAGCCACCCGGCGGATTGAGCGGAGAGGGCAATTCGCCCTTCAGGATGATGCGGTCGCGCTTGCGGGTGGGATCGGGTTGCGGCGTGGCCGAGAGCAGCGCCTGCGTATAGGGATGCTGCGGCGTCCTGAAGATCACGTCGCGCGGACCCTGTTCCACGGCGCGCCCCAGATACATCACCATCACCTCGTCGGCGAGGTGGCGCACCACCGACAGGTCGTGGCTGATGAAGAGATAGGCAAGATTGTGCTTCTCCTGAATGTCGGCCAGCAGGTTCAGAACCTGCGCCTGGATCGAGACGTCGAGCGCCGAGACCGGCTCGTCCAGCACCAGAACGGCCGGGTCCAGCATCAGCGCCCGGGCGATCGCAATGCGCTGGCGCTGTCCGCCCGAGAACATGTGCGGATAGCGGTCGTAATGCTCGGGGCGAAGGCCCACGCTGGCCATCATGGCCCGCGCGCGTTCGCTGCGCTCGGCCGCCGGCATCCTGGTATTCACCAGCAGCGGCTCTTCCAGCGCATGGCCGATCTTCTGGCGCGGATTGAGCGAGCCATAGGGATTCTGAAAGACGATCTGCACCTTGGGCCGCAGCGCCCGCATCTGTTCGGCCGTTGCGCCGACGATCTCCTGCCCGTCGATGTTGAGCGAGCCTTCGGTCGGCGGCTCGATCATGGTGACGAGGCGGGCCAGGGTGGACTTGCCGCAGCCGGACTCGCCCACGACCGCAAGGGTGTTGCCGCGCTCCAGCGTGAAGGAGGCACCATCCAGTGCCTTGAGGGTCGCAGGTTCGGAGAATGCCCCGCGCGAGACGCTGTAGTAGCGCTTCAGCCCGCGGGCGGTCAGCACCGTGCTCATGCCGCCTTCTCCTTGCCGGGATGGCCCTGCGGCACGCCCTTGACCAGCGGATAGTGGCACAGCGTCCCGCCGATGCGCCGCGGCGCCGTGCTGTGGCAGAGCTCCGTGGCGTAGCTGCAGCGCGGCGCGAAGAGACAGCCCTTGGGCCGGTCGAAGAGGCCCGGCACCACGCCGGGAATGGAGGGCAGGCGCCGCGCCTTGGCGCGCTCGGGCAGGGCCGAGAGCAGCGCCGCCGTGTAGGGATGATGCGGATCGGCGAAGAGACCCTTCACCGGCTGCTCTTCCACCTTCTGTCCGGCATATTGCACGCTGACGCGCTCGGCCGTCTCGGCTACCACGCCCATGGAGTGGGTGATGAGCACGAGGCCCATGCCGGTGTCCTTCTGCAACTTCACCAGAAGCTCGAGGATCTGCGCCTGGATGGTGACATCGAGCGCGGTGGTCGGCTCGTCGGCGATCAGCAGCTTCGGATTGCAGGCAATGGCCATGGCGATCATCACGCGTTGGTTCATGCCGCCCGAGAGCTGGTGCGGGTAGGACGGGAGCCGCTGCTCCGGCGCCGGAATGCCAACGAATTCGAGCAGCTCGACGGCCCGCCGGCGCCGCGCCGCCTTGTCCATATCGAGATGCGTCTTGAGCGCCTCGGTGATCTGGTAGCCCACCGTGAAGC
>JBGSNJ010000411.1:0-14777 GCA_041739715.1 Aestuariivirga sp. | reverse complement strand
GCAGCTGCGGGGCGTCACCACCGCGATGTCGCCGCGGCGGGCTTCGAGCCGGGCGATCACGGCGGCTGCATCGGCATGGACAGCCACCGGCGTGGCGCAGAAATGAGCGTTCACCACCGCGCGCAGCTGAGGGTTTTCGTTCACGGCCGAGGGCAGGTGAACCGTTACCGCGGCCTGGGCCAGGGTGGAGGATGTCAGGATCACGCGCCATAGACGCACCAGCGTATCGACCGGCACCTCCGGCGGACGCCTGGCGACCAGGTGCCGGAGGATCATGGCCTCGCGTGCGGGACGGATGGGCGAGACAGCGAGCGAGCCCTCCACTGCCTTCACGCTGCGCACCTTGGCGGAGGCGCGGAAGCGCTGGCCGAGGAGGTCGAGCAGCCCCGTATCGATGGCGTCGATTTCGCGGCGAATGTCGTCCAGCGATGGGTCCTGCGGTCCGGCGTTCATGACGTTTCCTGATCGGTCCGGCAGGCCAGGGGCCGCCAGCCGGACGGCGGGCCCTTCATAAGGGCCGCGACGGGAAAAGCAATCTGTCCCGGCTGGGATCGATTGACGTCCGGGTCGAGGGGGCCGGCAGCAGGGCGGGCCTCAACCGGTGCGACAGTTTCCGCACCCGTTTGCCTGCCGCGATGGCATAGACCTGCTTCACCGCCTCGACGATCAGCACGCCCGATACCGCCGGCATGATCCGGCCCACGACGCTCTCCATCGCGCCGGCCGAGGAGAGCACCATGCCGGAACCGGAAGGCGGAAAATACAGCGCATGCGACCAGGACAGGATGGAGAATTCGCAGTTGCGCAGCAGGCCCGCAAGCTGGGGACGGGAAAAGGGCTGGCCCTGGCCGAAGGGCGAGGTATCGAAACGGGCCCACAGGCCGCGCCGGTTGGGCACCACCAGCAGGAGCCGGCCTTGCGGCGCCAGCACTCGCCAGACCTCGCGCAGCATTTCGGCGGGCGCATGGCAGAGTTCCAGCGCATGCACGGCAATGATGATGTCGACCGCACTTTCGAGCAGCGGTAGATCGGTCTCGTCGACCAGGGCTGAACGGACTGGGCCTTCCGCTGGCCAGTGAATGACGCCCTGCCGGGCCATCATGAAGGAGAGTGAGGTTCCGGCCTCAGCTCCGGCTTCTTCCAGATAGGGCATGGCATAGCCAAGCCCCAGCACCGTCGCTGCGGCGAGGGAGCCGGTCTTGGCCTTGAGCCTGTTGGCAATCAGCTTCCTTGTGGTATTGCCGAGCGGGCTCGCGTAGAATTCGCGGAGATCGACCACGTCCATGGCGGCGCAACATAACCGCAGGGGCCGCCCCGGTCATCATCCAATTCAGCCAAGGTTAGCAAGATTCATGTCCCATCTCGATGTCCACCAGTTCATCTGCCGGTCCGACAACTACGGCGTGCTGGTTCACGACCATCCGTCAGGTGCCACGGCCGCCATCGACGCCCCAGATGCCGATGCCATCGAAGTGGAACTCAAGAAACGCGGCTGGCAGCTCACTCACATCTTCACCACCCATCATCATCCTGATCACGTCGAGGGAAATCTCGAACTGAAGGAGAAGTATGGCTGCACCATCATCGGCCCGCGCAACGAAGCCGAGAAGATTCCCGGCATCAAGACACAGGTCGCCGGTGGCGACAGCTTCAGATGGGCCGGGCGCGAGGTGAAGATCCATGACTGTCCCGGCCATACCAAGGGCCATATCGCCTATTCCATTCCGTCGGAATACTGCCTCTTCGCCGCCGACACGCTCTTCTCGCTGGGTTGCGGCCGCGTCTTCGAGGGCACGCTGGAGGAGATGTACAACTCGGTGAACCAGTTCAAGACGCTGTCACCTTCCACCTATCTCTACTGCGGTCACGAATACACCGAGTCCAATGCGCGCTTCGCCCTGTCGGTGGAACCCGGCAATCGGGCGCTGCAGCAGCGGGCTGCCGAAGTCACCCGGCTGCGCAAGGAGGGCAAGATGACCTGCCCGACCACGCTGGGCGACGAGATGAAGACCAATCCCTTCCTGCGCTGCGACAGCACCGAGATCCGCCGCAATCTCGATCTTGCGGAGGCCAGCGAGGCCGAGGTCTTTGCCGAACTCCGCCGCCGCAAGGACAATTTCAAGTAGCAGGCGCAGGCTTCCGGAAGATCATGTCCTTGGCGGCGATCACCGCACCTACGGTGATCAGCAGGCAGGCCACGACGATCGACCAGTGCAGCGGCGCGAAGCCCGCTACGACAAGTACGAGCGTGGAGAGCAGTGGCGAGGCATAGGACGCCGCGCCCAGCACCATGATGTCTCCGTGCTTCACGCCATAGTCCCAGGTGTAGAATGCCGCGCCAACAGGGAAGAGACCCAGGCCCAGTACCGCCAGCCACTGCCCCGCGGTCTGGGGCCAAACCGTGGTCTCGAAGGCGAGATGGCACAGGGTCGAGAGCAGCGCCGTGACCAGGCAGAATCCGGCCACAACGTCGGTGGGCACCTTGCCGAAGCGGCGCGACAGGACGGAGTAGCCGGACCAGATCAGGGCGCAGCCGAAGGCCAGCACGTGCCCGGGCTTCAAGCCGTCCTGCAGCGCGAAGCCCTCGCCTTTGGTGATCACCAGCACGGCGCCGGCAAGGCCACAGGCGACGCCGACGAGATGATGCAGCCGCAGCTTCTCGCCCGGCAACAGCGCCGAGAAAACAACCAGAAACAGCGGCCAGAGATAGGCAATGAGGCTTGCCTCCACCGGCGGCGCAGAGCGGAGCGCCGAGAAATAGACGAAGTGATATCCGAAGAGCCCTGCGATGCCCACAGCCCAGACCGGCCAGGGCTGGCGCAGCGCCGCCCGGGCCTGAGGCCGGAAGGGCCAGGTGACAGCCCCCATCAGTCCGCCCACGAGGAAGGTCATCGCCGCCAGCTGGAAGGGCGGCACCTGCCCCGATGCCGCGGTAAGCAGCGCCAGCACCGCCCACATGAGGACGGCGGTGAAGCCGATGAGTGTTGCCGTGCGCGGCGTCATGTGCATCATCCATGCTGTCAGGAACTGGCAGGCTCTTAGCCCAACATCGCCACGGGAGGCCAGCATGGCAAAGTCCGCAGTCGAAAAGCTTCGCACGCCGCAGCAGGCGAAGATCGTCCAGCCGCTACCGCCGCGCGTCGCGCACTGGGGCCCGCCGGGCGCCAGCATGGTGATTCCGGCGCCGGCGGAGGTGGATGCGCTGGTCGCCCGGATTCCGAAGGGAAAGCTGGCGACCCTCGGCACCTTGCGCCAGTCGCTCGCCGCGCAGCACGGCGCCACAATTGCCTGTCCGGTCACCACCGGCATCTTCATGGGGCTGGTGGCGCGGGCGGCCGAAGAGCGGGAAATGATGGGCGCAAAGCGGGTGACGCCCTGGTGGCGGGTGCTGAAGACCGACGGACAGCTGAATCCTCGCATGCCGGGCGGGTTGGCGGAACACCGCCGCCGCCTGGAAGCCGAAGGCTTTGCCATCGTGAAGGCCGGGCGCAGCGGCCTGATGGTCGAGAGCTTCGAACAGCGCCTGGCAAGACTTTAGCTCACGTCCCGCAACAGCAGAAGGTGGGCTTTTCGGGTGCTTACTTAAGTTGATGTAAAGATGAAGCTGTCATGACTCTCCCAGAAACAGCCGGTGAGCTGCGGCACGCGGCGGGAGAAATGTCATGATCGAATCCGTCCGGGATTGGCTGGCCAGCCGCTGGGTTGCAGGCGCGCTCTTCATGGGTCTTGCCCTCCTCGCCATCGTGCCGATCCTGATGGGATCCTGGCCGCTGGCCCTCTTGCTCATCTTCCTGCACGCGCCCGTCTACATGCTGCATCAGGTCGAGGAACACGGGCGCGACCGCTTCCGCACCTACGTGAACCAGAAGGTCTTCGGCGGCGTCGAGGCACTCACGACGGACGCAGTGCTGTGGATCAACATCCCCTGCGTCTGGGGCCTGACGCTGGTGGCGCTCTATGCCGCCTGGCTGATCGCGCCGGGCTGGGGCCTCATGGCCCCCTGGCTGATCATCGTCAACGCCATCACTCATATCGCCAATGCCATCAAGCGCCGCGAATACAACCCCGGCCTGCTCACCAGCATCTTCTTCTTCCTGCCGCTGGGCTTTGCGACGCTCCATGTCATTCCGGGCACGCTCGGACAGACGCTCTTCGCGCTGGGCCTTTCGCTGCTGGTGCATGTGATGATCGTGGTCACCGTCTTCCATCATGCAAGAGTATTGCGGAACCTCAGGCCCGCTGCCGCGCGATGAAGCGGCCGCCGAAGATGCTGATGATGACCGCGCCGATGATGATGGCGCCACCGATGAAGGCGGTCGGTTCCGGTACCTCGCCGACGAACAGCCAGGGCCAGAGCGGATTGATCACGGCGTCCAGCATGACGATGAGGGACAGGGTGACGGCTGGCACCGACTTTGCCCCTTTGGCGTAGAAGATGAGCGGGATCGACAGCTGTAGTGGCCCCATGATGGCCAGCAACAGCACCTCGCGCGGACCGACATCGAAGCCGCCACCCGCATGCCCGGCGAGGAAGCCCAGAAGACCCGCCGCAAAGAATGTCACGAAGCCGCCGACGCAGATGGCAGGAACCATGTCGATGCCGCGGTAGCGGCGCAGCGCCAGGGTCTGGATGGCAAAGGAGATCGGCACGCAGATCGAGACCAGGATTCCCACCAGCTTGCCGCCGCCAAGACCATCCCAGGCGATGATGCCGACGCCCACCATGGCGAGCGCCGCGGCGATCCACGCCGCAAGGCCCGGGCGTTCCCCCGTCACCCAGGGGCTGAGAAGGCCGGTGAAGATCGGCGACGAGGCGCCGATCACCGAGATGGTCGCCGTGCTGACCAGCGTCAGCGAGGTCACGTAGAGGGTTGAGCCGATGGAGAAGAAGCCGGCCGAAACGCACATGGCGATGAGCGGAATGGCCAGGAAACGGCGCAGCGTGTCGCGCCCGTAGATGGCCACCAGATAGATCAGCAGGCCGACCGACATCCAGAAGCCGCGCCAGGTATTGATCTGCCAGCCGTCAAGTTCGGGCATGAGGCGGACAAAGATGCCGGACAGGCTCCAACCCAGCGTGGCCAGCAGCACGAAGGTGACACCCGTCCCGTAGCTCTGCTCCCGCTCCGTCATCCCGTCCCCGATTCGCAGGCCAGCCTAGCAAAGGAAAAGGGCCCATGGATCGGGCAAGATCGCATGGGGCCCTTCAAAATGCTGTCAGCTGTTTCAGGCCCTCAGCGCGGCATTGTCGGGATCGTAGGGGCTTTCCGGGATCACGGTCGCCTTGAACAGCTTGCCGAGAATCTTGATTTCAAGTTCGGTGCCCACGGCCGCGACGTCAGGCTGGACCATGCCCAGCGCGAGGGACTTGTTGACCCGGAAACCGAAGCCGCCATTGGTCGCCCGGCCGATCAGCTTGCCCTTGTGATAGAGCGGTTCGGACCCGCGGGCATCCGAGTCGCCATCCGTGATGCCATGGACTTCCATGGTGACGAAGTTCCAGTTCAGCCCTTTCGCCTTGCCCTCCACCAGCGCGTCGCGGCCGATGAAGCTGCCCTTGTTGGGATGCACGAAGCGGTCGAGGCCCGACTCATAGGCGGAGTACTCGATCGAGAGTTCGCGCGGCACCAGGCGGTAGCTCTTCTCGATCGACAGCGCCGACATGGCCTTGATGCCGTAGGGACGGATGCCGAATTCCTTGCCCGCCGCCATCAGCTGGTCGAAGAGGGCGACCTGCTGCTCGATCGGGTGATGGAACTCCCAGCCGAGTTCGCCCACGAAGTTCACGCGCAGCGCATGCGCCGTGGTCGTCCCCACGCTGATCTCCTTGCCCGAGAGCCAGGGGAAGGCCTCGTTGGAGAGGTCGGCATCGGTCAGCTTCTGCAGGACCTTGCGGCTGTTGGGACCGGCGAGGACGAGCACGCCGAGCCGGGTGGTGATGGCATTGAGGCGCACCGAGCCATCGGTGGGCGCCAGCTTGCGCAATACGTCGTGGTCGTGACGCTCATAGGCGCCGGCGGAGACGAGATAGAAGCGGCCGGGCGCCCATTCGTAGACGGTGAACTCGGCGCGCACTCCGCCGCGCGGCGTGAGCAGGTGGCAGAGCGCCACGCGGCCCATCTTCTTCGGGATGCGATTGGCCAGGATCGAGTCGAGCCAGTCGCGCGCGCCAGGCCCCGAAACCTCCATCTTGGCGAAGGCCGACATGTCCTGCAGCGCCACGTTGTTCATCACGTTGCGGCATTCCTCGCCGACGAACTTGAAATAGTTGGAGCGGCGGAAGGACCACTTCTCGACGATGCGGCCATCCTCCGTGGGCGGAGCATAATTGTGATTGGTGAGCACGTCGGGGCTGGCCAGCTCGTCCTTGGTCAGCGCATAGTCCTTCGGTGCGAACCAGCCGGGCCGCTCCCAGCCATAGACCGAACCGAAGACGGCGCCCAGGTCCTTCATGCGGTCATAACATGGCGTGCGCTTCAGCGGACGCGCGGCGGAGCGCTCCTCGTCCGGATAATGCGGGGTGAAAACATTGGCATAAGCCTCCTCGTTCTTCACCTTCAGATAGCCGCGCGTGGCATAGGGGCCGAAGCGGCGTGGATCCACACCCATCATGTCGATGGAGGGCTCGCCCTCGACGATCCATTCCGCCAGCTGCCAGCCGGCACCGCCCGCCGCGGTGACGCCGAAGCTGTGGCCCTCGTTGAGCCAGAAGTTCCGGCGGTCCCAGGCCGGGCCGATGATCGGCGAGCCATCGGGCGTATAGGCGATGGCGCCGTTGTAGACCTTCTTGATGCCGACTTCACCGAAGGCTGGCACGCGGGCGATCGCGGTCTCGATATGCGGCGCGAGGCGGTCGAGGTCTTCCTGGAAGAGTTCGTATTCGCTCTGGTCGGAGGGCCCATCCATGTAGCAGCAGGGCGCGCCATGCTCGTAGGGTCCGAGCAGCAGGCCGCCGTTCTCCTCGCGCATGTACCAGGAGGAATCGGCATCGCGCAGCACGCCCATTTCGGGCAGGCCCTTGGCCTGGCGCTCCCTGATGAGCGGATGCGGTTCGGTGACGATGTATTGGTGCTCGACCGGAATCACCGGGATGTCGAGGCCCACCATGGCGCCGGTCTTGCGCGCGAAGTTGCCGGAAGCCGAGACGACGTGCTCGCAGGTGATGTCGCCCTTGTCGGTCTTGACCAGCCATTCGCCGTTGGGCTTCTGCTCGATCGCGGTGACGGTGGTGTTGCGGTAGATCTCGGCGCCGCGGCTGCGCGCGCCCTTGGCCATGGCCTGGGTCAGGTCGGCCGGCTGGATATAGCCGTCGTCGGGATGCTGGATGGCGCCAATCAGACCCTCGGTCTCGCAGAGCGGCCAGACCTCCTTAACCTGCGCCGGTGTCAGCACATTGACCTTGACCCCGATGGTCTCGGCCACGCCGGCGTAATACATGAACTCGTCCCAGCGGTCCCTGGTGCGGGCGAGGCGGATGTTGGACACCTTGCTGAAGCCCACCTGCTGGCCGGTCTCGGCCTCGAGCTCGCCATAGAGCTTCACCGAATACTTGTGGATCTGGCCCACCGAATAGGAGAGGTTGAACAGCGGCAGCAGCCCTGCGGCATGCCAGGTGGAGCCGGAGGTCAGCTCCTTGCGCTCGATCAGGACGACGTCACTCCAGCCCTTCTTGGCCAGATGATAGAGGGTGCCGACACCGACCACGCCTCCGCCGATCACCACCACCCGCGCCTGTGTCTTCATGGGAGAACCCTCCGAACCGGAACTTCGACTGGAGGGCACAATAGTGAGGGGAATTCAACAGGCGTGAGGCGGAACGACCGGGACAGGGCGGATTACGACACTCACCCGGCGAATCCGCCGGCCTTCAGGAAGGCGATCTCGGCCGGCGTGGAGGCCCGCCCCAGAACCGCATTGCGGTGCGGAAAGCGCCCGAAGCGAGCGATGATGTCAAGATGGACCTGGGCCCAATGGGCCATCTCCGACAGACCCATGGTGCGGAACAGGGCTACGCAGCGCTGCTGGGCGTCGAGGTCCTCGGCATGCTCGAAGGGCATCAGCAGCCAGATGGCCCGGGGCGCCACCAGCTTCTGATGATAGCCCATGCCGATCCAGGTCCTGGCCAGCGCGAGGGCCTTGGCATCGGCGGCAAAGGCCAGCGGACTGCCGCGGTGGACGTTGCGCGACACCTGGTCGAGCAGGATGACGAGGCCCAGTGCACCCTCCGCCGTTTCACCCCAGTGATCGAAGGCCCCGGCGCGCGCTTGGGCGAGGGCTTCACCGAAGCGCACGGCCAGGGCGCCGTCGAAGGCGGCATCCCTGGTGAACCAGCGCGAAGGGCCGGCCGCCTCCCAGAAGTTCACGACCGTTTCGGGCGTCATGCGAGCTCCATGTGGCGCTCGATGAAAGTTGCCAGCGCGGTGACATCGTCGCGGCTGAAGACCGGCACCGGCGCATTGGCGACCTCGCCGTTGGCGGCAATGGCAACCACTGTCGGATCGTCGCCCGCAAGCCGGGGGTGGTCGAGGTCCAGATTGCGCACTTCGATCTTGTCGTGGCTGTCGCGCTTGTAGCCCTCGACGATCACCAGGTCGCAGGGGGCGAGCTTCGCCAGGATCTCGGCCAGCGGCGGTTCCTCTTCATCGCGCAGTTCATGGATGATGGCCCAGCGGTGACGCGATACAACCGCCACTTCGGACGCGCCCGCCTTGCGGTGGCGGAACGAGTCGCGGCCCTCATGGTCGATGTCGAAGGAGTGATGCGCATGCTTCACGGTGGAGACGAGGTGGCCACGCGCCGTGAGCTCGCGTACCAGCTTCTCCACCAACGTGGTCTTGCCTGCATTCTTGAACCCGGCCACACCGATGATTCTGGTCATGCCGGAAACCCTGCCGCGATCCGCCGGGCATCCGCAAGGTCTTCCGGCGTGTTGACGTTGAAGAAGGGATCGTGCGGCCCGACCGGCCAAGCGACGGACACCGCCTGGCAGCGCCGTACCCAGTCCTTGACGCGCACCAGACCCTCCTGCGCCATCGCCCGGTCAAGCTCGGGGCGTAGCCCGACGGACCACAGGCCGGTCAGGAAATGGTCCTGACCGCCGGACCGCGCGATGGCTGCGCGCGGGCTGCCTTCGGCAAGTCGCCGGACCAGATCACGCGGGACAAAGGGCGAATCGGAAGGCACCGTGAGCACCGCATCGAAATGTCCCGCCGCTGCAAACTGCAGGCAGGACTGCAGCCCGGCCAGCGGCGTTGCGATGCCTCTGCTCAGGTCGGGTATGACGGCACGTCCAAATCCATCGAAGCGTGCCTGATCGCCATTGGCGTTGATGAAGACCTCGTCCGTCTGGAATGCGATCCGGGCGATCACATGCGCCAGCAAGGTCTGGCCGCCCAGAATCGCGAAGGCCTTTTCCTGACCCATGCGCGATGACCGCCCGCCGGCGATGACGGCACCTGCAATCCTCATGCGTGGGCATAGAGCCGCTGCGGCGGCAGCCAGACCGTGATGGCATCGCCGACCCGGATGTCGCCCTCGGCCTCGACCCAGCCCACCACCCCGCGCTTGTGCTTGGCCGCCTTGACGAAGCCCATCGCCTGCTCGGGATGCTGCTTTTCGATGATGGCGGCCGGATAGCGGCAGGGCAGGTTCTCGATATCGACGACGATCATGGCGCCGCTCGGGAACTGCAGCCGCGTCGATGGCGGCAGGAGTGTCAGATCGGGAATGCCCGTGGTCACCAGATTGGCGCCGACCCATTCCGCCCTGACGTCCGGGATAGCCATGCTGCGGGCGATATCGGCTAGCTCCTCCATCGAGAGGATGGACAGCTGGCGCGCATTCCTTACCGTGGTTCCGCGCTTGTACTGCTTCACCATGCGGCTGTCGGATTTCCGGATGAGTCCGCCGTGACAGTCGCCCTCGATGCCGGAGAAGCGCAGGACCAGCGCCGCGCATTCGGCCTTTTCCAGGCCGGACTTTCGGTCGGGGCTGGCCAGAAGCCGTGCGGCACGGCCAGTGAAGGGGGCTTTGGACAGAAGCTCGGACAATGGTGTAACTCCCGGAATGGAGGATCATGTTAGCCAGCCCATGCGTGAAAATCATTCCGATTCCGTGATCGATCTGTCCGGACTGCTCTGCCCGCTGCCGGTGCTGAAGGCGCGCAAGCGGCTGGAGTCGCTGCCGTCGGGTCATGTGCTGAAGGTCATTGCCACTGACCCCATGTCGGCCATAGACATGCCTCACTTTTGCAACGAACAGGGCCATACGCTGCTCGATCAGGTCCGGGAAGCGGACGCCCTCATATTCAGGATCAGGCGCAGATGAGTTTCGATTTCGGCAGTTTCAACAACTGGGGACAGCTGAAGACAGTGGCGATCCGCGATGTCGACACCGCCTTCGCCAGCGATGCTAGGATCGATGCGGAGTGGAGGGACCTGAACTATCACGCGCGCCCCGACCTTGCGAATGCCCGCACCGAGTACAAGGCCGTCGAGGAGATCCTCTCGGCCGCAGGTGCCGAAGTCATCAGGCTTCCGGCAGGCGATGGGCTGACGCTGGATTCGATCTATACCCACGATGCCTTGATCGTCACGCCGCGCGGCCTGGTCAAGCCCCGCATGGGCAAGCCGCAGCGGCGCCGGGAGTCGGAGGTGAATGGCGCGGCGCTTGCGGCCATGGGCTTTCCCATCGCCGGCGAAATCACCGGCGAGGGCAAGGTGGAAGGCGGCGACCTCATCTGGATCGATCGCTATACGCTCTTGGCCGGCATCGGCTATCGCACCAATCTCGAGGGCGTGCGGCAACTGGGCGAGCTGGCCGGCGAGGATGTCGAAATCCTGTGGTTCGACATGCCGCATTACAAGGGCCGTTCGGATGTCTTCCATCTGATGAGCACGCTGTCACCGCTCGACCACGATCTTGCCGTGGCTTATCCGCCGCTGATGGCGGCCCGCCAGATCGAGTTCCTCGAATCGCGCGACATCCGCTTCGTTGAAGTGCCCCCCGAGGAATTCGATTCGATGGGCTGCAACGTGCTGGCGCTGGGGCCGCGTCACGCCATGATGGTGGAGGGCAATCCGGAAACCGAACGCCGCCTCCGGGCTGCCGGCGTCAAGGTCGAGGTCATCAAGGGTTACGACATCTGCCGCAAGGGCGAAGGCGGCCCGACCTGCATGACGAGGCCCCTGGTACGCGGCTAGGCGCGAACCTGCCCCGTCGTCATCCAAGAAATTCCTGGATCTTCTTCGAGAAGCCCACCGTCACGCTGCCGTCCTTGTGTTCGATCAGCGGCCGGCGGATCAGCGACGCGTTCTTGACAGCCAGCGCAACGGCTTTGGCCTCGGTGAGGTTGGCGGTCTCTGCCGGCGGAAGGCCGCGCCACGTATAGCCGGCCTTGTTGATCATCTTCTCCCAGCCGCCCAGCGCCTTCGACCAGGCCGCGACCTGCTCCCTGGTGATGGGATTGTCCTTCACATCGGAAAAGCTATGCGGGATCTTGTGTTCCTTGAGCCAGTCGACCGCCTTCTGGCAGGTTGAGCACTTGGTCAGTCCGTAGAGCTTCAGCGCCATGTCTGTCCCCGTTACCTATTGAGCGAGAGCGTCTTGTCGGTGAAGGCATCGGCGCCGCCGGTGATCTGATCGGTGAAGGCCCGGAACAGGCCCTCGATCATCGGCTTCTCGATGTCCTTGACGATGAACACCAGGCGCGTCCGCTCATCTCCGTCCGGCCAGGCGGGAAGCCGGACCGGTGGATGGAATACGTGCTGCACGCCATGCAGGACCACCGGGCGCTTCGGATCGTCGGCCAGCTTCACGATCCCCTTCATGCGCAGCATGTTCGCCCCGTGATAGGACTTCAGCAGCTCGAGGAAGAGTTCCAGACCCTGTGCGCTGATGGCGCGGTCCTCGCTGAAGCTGAAGGAGCGGATGTGTGCGTCATGGCGCGACACGTCGTGGTGATGGTCATGATGATGGTGATCATGATCGTGATGATCGTGGCGGCGGCGGTTGCGCTTCTCGCCCGTGGCATAGGCTTCGGCCGCCAGCCAGCTGCGCACATCCGGCGTCTTCTTCGAAGGATCGAAGAGGCCCATGGTGAAGAGCCGTTCGGCGGTGGCCTCGTTGCGGTGGGTGGTCAGCAGCCGCGCAGCCGGATTCAGTTTCCGCAACCGCGCGATGATGGCGAAGAGCATGTCCTCGCCCTCGCGGCCCGAGAGCAGATCGACCTTGGTCAGCACGATGCGGTCGGCTACCGCCACCTGCTTCACCGCTTCCGGATGGGCGTCCAGCGTCGCCATGCCGTTGAAGGCATCCACCACCGTGATCACGCCTTCGAGGCGGCAGGCGGCCAGCAGGCCCGGCTCGCTCATCACCGCATGCAGGACAGGCGCCGGATCGGCGAGTCCCGTCGTCTCGATGACGATGCGGTCGAAAGCCTTGATCTCGCCGCGGCTGCGCCGCGCAAGGAGATCGTGGATCGTGTCGATCAGATCGCCGCGGATGGTGCAGCACAGGCAGCCGGAGGCCATCTCGATGACATTCTCGTCGGCGCGTTCGACCAGCAGATGATCGATGCCGGTGTCGCCGAACTCGTTGATGATGACGGCGGCATTGGCGAGAAAGGGATCCTTCAGCAACTGGTTCAGCAGGGTCGTCTTTCCGGCGCCGAGGAAGCCGGTCAGGATGGCGACGGGGATGGGTGCGTTATTCATGGTCGTGTGGCCCTGCGGAGTCCGATCAGGCTGGAGGCGATCAGGGCGGTCAGCACCATGCCGCCGCCCAGATACTGGTTCAGGTTGAGCCGCTCCCCGAGCAGCACGGCAGCAACCAGCGTGGTCATCACCGGCTCGAGGTTGTAGTATGGCGCGACCGTCGAGGCCGGCGCGAAACGCAGCGACAGCATGTGAACCATATAGGCCACAACATAGATGGCGCCAACGCCCGCCATGAAGGCAAGCCCCGGACCCGTGGCGGTGCCGCCCGGGAAGATCCGGATGACCCCGTCGCCGGCGTAGAGCGCAACCAGAAAGGCCGCCGGCAGGATGGTGAGGTGCACCAGGCTGCCGAAGACCGTCGGCGTCATGTAGGTGGAGATGGAGCGGCCGGAAAAGAACTGCAACACGCAGGCTACAGCGGCGGCGGCGGCCAGCAGGATCCCGCGGATGTCCAGGTCATTGAAGCTCGGTCCCACGGCGACGCCAAGCCCGGCGAAGGCGAAGACGGCGATGCCGATGCGCGCCAGCCCCGGCGAATGACCCTCTATCAGGGGGGCCGCAAGCATGATGAGCACCGGGAACGAGAAGAAGATGATGACCGCGAGGCCTACCGGAATGAACTGCACGGAGGCGAGGTAGCCAACCGAGATGACCAGGGTTGCCACGCACTGCACCGCGAAGCTTCCCAGCGCCGGGCGGGGCAGGTGCAGGGCTTCGCCGCGCAGCACCGCAATGATGGCGAAGACGATGCCGACGGTGGCGGTGCGGAAGAACGTGCTCTCCACCGGCGGCACGCCATTCTCGAATCCGGCCCGCACCATGTTGGGCACAAAGCCATAGAGTGCGGCGGCCGCAAGCGCGCAGGCGATGCCAAGTCCCGCCCTGTTGATCATGATGCGTCAGGGCTTCTTCTTGGTGTTCTTCTTCTTTTTCTTCGTCTTGCCGGAATCCGAACCCTGCACGCTCTGCGCCTTTGGTTTCGGCGGCGGCTCCGGCGTCAGGGCTGCGATCTGCGCGAAGGTCTCGGGCGTGAGCACGTCGCAGGGCGATTGTTCCTGGCGATAGCTGGCGCAGGCTGTCAGGCTCTGGGGCTCGGCGAGTTTCCAGACCACGGCGGCAAACCCGGCCTTGCCGGGCATGCGGATGACCCCGGCCGGTCCTGACAGTCCGGCAGCCGAAGCGCTGAGCAGGCGGCCGCGCAAGGCCATGTCGGCCTTCACGGCCGTGTCATAGGTGCCGAAGGAAATGCCCCAGCCCTGCAGCTCCTTCGAGCTGACCAGCTGCACCGGCGCCTTCTGGCGGCAGATCGTGGTGGTCAAGTCGGCCGGCACGATGCCGCCCAACGCCATGTTGGCGATGCCCGACAGCGGCTGGCGTTGCGGCGGATCGCTGCGGCCGAAGGCATCGACCAGCAGCATCTCGGCAAGATCGGCACGATGCTTTCCGCTGCTCGCCCCGAAGATCACCGCGCCGAGCCTGCGGCCATCTATGGTGGCCGTGGCCACCAGGTTGAATCCGGAATTGCAGACGAAGCCGGTCTTCATGCCGTCGGCCGCCTTCATCTGGCGCAGCAGCGAATTGCGGTTGGGCAGGCGGCGCTTGCCGATGGCGACGGCATCTTGCGAGAAGTAATGTGCCCATTCGGGATAGGTCTTGAGGAGCGCGGTGGCCAGGATCGCGATGTCGCGCGCGGTGGTGATCTGGCGCGGATCGAAAAGCCCGTTGGGATTGGCGAAACGCGTGCCCGTCATGCCAAGCATCTGCGCCGTGGCGTTCATCTCGCGCACGAAGGCATCAATCGTCCCTGCGGCGCCCTCCGCCAGCACATAGGCCATGTCGTTCGCCGAATAGATCAGCAGCGACTGCAATGCCAGATTCGTGCTGATGCTGCTGCCCGGCTTCATTCCGATCTTGCTGGGCGGCTGCGCGCTGGCGATCTCGGAGACGGGCAGTTTCTGATCAAGCGTCATCTTGCCGGACTTGAGCCGGTCGAAGACGATGTAGGCCGTCATCAGCTTGGTGAGCGACGCAGGATACCACGGTTCGCCGGCGCGATCCTGC
>JBGSNJ010000121.1:0-6885 GCA_041739715.1 Aestuariivirga sp. | reverse complement strand
ACGGTACTGGACGGTCCGTTCAAGGGCCGCGCCCTCAGCAGCTTGTCGGCTGGGGAACTCCAGTCCCTGCATCGCCATTGCATGACGGTTCCCGATCAGAGCCGCGCGCTCCTCGAAGCCTGGCTCGATCGCTCACGTTCGAGTTGGCGGGAGGAGTGGGGTGGACAGGAGAGGGCGTCGAAAACAGGGGGCGGCGCAATGACGCGGAAGGAGGCCCTCGCGATACTCGGTCTGCAGGAAGGGGCGGGGAGCGATGCCATTCGCGCGGCGCACCGGCGGCTGATGAAGGATTTCCACCCGGATAAGGGCGGAAGCGACTATCTGGCCTCAAAGATCAACGAAGCGAAGGATCTCTTGCTTCAGGATGCAGGTCCGAGGACGTAGCACTCGCCTTTTTGAATCAAGATGCTCTCGCAGACTGCCTTTGCACCCTCTTCGCTGAATCCGGAGAATCGTGCCCGATAGGTGGTGAGTTCGCCCTTCTGAACAGTGACCGTGAAGCCCTGTTTGCCAGCAAGGGCATCGGGCAGTCGGTCACGCAGGGCCTTGATCTGCGCCTGGGCATCCCGCTTGGTCCGATATGCACCTGTCTGTATGCCCCAGTCTTCCTTCTGCATGGCCGCAAGGACCTGCTCGATATCGTCGGGCTGTGCCTCAGGCTTGACCTGGAAAGGGAGCTGGGCCGGCACGTCGCTCCGTCCGACTGTGCCAGTGATGACCTTCGGCTTTGCCTCTGGAACCTGTACCGCCTTCACCGTCGCGCCGGAAATCTGAACCTCGTCGGCTGAGCCCTCGGCATCGCCGGCAGCTTCCGCGCCCTCGGCTTCGGCAACGGCCTGAGGTGCGGTTTCCGGTGCTGTTGCCTCCGCGACGGCGGGTGTCTCTTCCGGCGTTTTGGCGCCCTTGGATGACCCGGCAAGGGCAGCGATGGTCTTGCCGCCCCGGCTCTTCGGGAAGGCCGCATCCAGCATCTTGATCATGTATGCGTTCCGGCTGTTACCGGTCTTGCCGCCGAGCACCACGCCGACGACTTTTTTGTTGCCGCGGTTGACCGAACTCACCAGATTGAAGCCGGAGGCATTGATGTAGCCGGTCTTGATGCCATCGGTACCCTTGTAGTTCTTGAGCAGCCGATTATGCGTCGCAACGGTCTTGCCGGCGTAGGTGAATGACGTGGTCCGGAAGTAGTGATAGTACTGAGGGAAGTCGCGCATCAGCCGCAGGCCCAAGGTCGCCATGTCGCGGGCTGTCGTCACCTGCTCCGGATTGGGCAGGCCTGACGCATTGCGGAAAACAGTCTTGCCCATACCCATGGCGCGCGCCGTCTTGGTCATGCGCCTGGCAAAGGCTTCCTCAGTACCACCCAGGTTCTCGGCTACCGCCGAAGCGACATCGTTTGCCGACTTGACCACCAGCGCCTTGATGGCGAGCTCGACAGTGATGCTCTTGCCCGGCTTCACACCAAGCTTGGTCGGCGGGCGCGATGCAGCGCGTGCCGACATGCGAATGGGTGACTTGAGTGTGATCTTGCCAGCTTCGAGATCCTGAAACAGCAAGTAGAGCGTCATCATCTTCGTAAGGGACGCCGGATGCCGGATACCGTCCGCGTCCTTGTTGAAAAGGACCTTCCCTGTGCGGGCATCAATGGCCAGGGCGGAGAACTTCGGAGCAGCCAGAGCAAGAGGAGCGGAGGTGACAGTAAGGGCGAGGACCAGCAAAGCTGACAGCATCAGACGAACCATTGTCGTCATCGAATCGCTTCGCCACTGCACAAGTCCCGTCGCCAACTCACGCTTCATCGTTTCCACCACTCATCCGGAATCGACCGGCATCATTGAACACAAAAAGCCGCGTTCTGCCAACGTAGAGGCAGCCGCGCGTTGCGAAATCCCGTTTCCCCGGCCCATAGTGGGTTCACCGGCGTTACCGAGAGGTTAACGGGGGCTGGTTGCGCCTCTGCATATCAGTTTCGGGTTATGTTGCAATGCAAAAAATCATTGACAAAGATGTTGCACTGCACATATAGAGGACACTAGGTTGAACGCATCAAGGCACCAGGAGACAGACAATGATGAAGTCCTTTGAAGAGTTTCAGTCGTTCGGCAAAGACGGCATGGAAGCCTATGCCGCTTCGGCCAGTGCAGTGACCAAGGGTTTCCAGACCATCGCGCAGGAAGCTGCCGAGTTCTCGCGCAAGTCCTTCGAAAAGGGCACTGCGGCGATCGAGAAGGCAACGGCCGCCAAGTCGATTGACAAGGTGTTCGAGGTTCAGCAGGCTTTTGCGAAAGAGTCCTATGAAGCCTTCGTCGCCCAGATGACCAAGATGAACGAGCTTTATGTCGCCACCGCAAAGGAGGCCTACAAGCCGTTCGAATCCAGCTTCGCCGCCTTCGGCATCAAGCCCGCCGGCAAGTAACCGGCGCAGGCATCAAGGAACGTCGGGCCCGTTGCCGCAAGGCAACGGGCTTTATCATTTGAAGGTCGCAATGACGGGCACGTGGTCCGGCGGCCGATCCCAGCCCCGGACATGTTTGTCGACGCGCACTGCCGTCAGACGATCCGCAGCCTGCGGCGACAACAGCAGGTGATCGATCCGAATGCCGTTGTTCTTCTGCCAGGCACCAGCCTGATAGTCCCAGAAGGTGTAAATTCCAGGTACGTCGCCAAGTGACTGGCGCAGTGCGTCTGTCAGTCCGAGGTTGACGATTTCGCGGAATCTGGCGCGGGTCTGGGGCAGGAACAGGGCGTCAGACGTCCAGTTCTCCGGCACTTTCGCGTCCCGCGGCGCGGGAATGACATTGTAGTCACCGGCGAGAACCAGTGGTTCCTCGTACCTGAGCAGCCTGTGGGCATGCGCCCTGAGCCGGTCCATCCAGCGAAGCTTGTAGAGGTATTTCTCGCTATCCGGTGGGTTGCCGTTGGGCAGATAGATGTTGCCGATGCGAAACGCTCCCTCCGCACCATGAACGACTGCTTCAATGTAGCGGGCCTGCGTGTCGTCGCTGTCGCCGGGCAGGCCAATACGCACGTCATCGAGCCGCAACTTCGAGAGCAGTGCGACCCCATTGTAGGTCTTCTGACCATGGGTGACGACGTTGTAGCCAAGATTCTCGAACAGGGCAGAAGGAAACGCGCTGTCTTCGCACTTGATTTCCTGCAAGCACACGACGTCCGGGTTGGCTTCCTTCAGCCAGGCGAGCGCTGCGTCGGTGCGGGCCTTGATCGAATTGACATTCCAGGTTGCAATTTGCATGGGCCCATGATGGCGGTTCACCGCCAGTGCCGCAAGCTCAGATCGAGAAACTGGTGCCGCAGCCGCAGGACGACGTGGCGTTGGGGTTCATGATCTTGAAGGACTGCCCGATCAGGTCGTCGACGAAATCGATCACCGAACCATCCAGGAAACCCTGCGACACCGAGTCGATCACCGCCACTGCTCCGGAGCGCTCGATCACCAGATCATCCGCCGCCGGGCCGCTCTCGAGAAGGAACTCGTACTGGAAGCCCGAACAGCCGCCGCCGTTCACGGCGACGCGGAGGGCAGACTTGCCCGCTTCCGCTGCGGTGATTTCCTTGATGCGCTGTGCTGCGCGTTCGGTAAGGGTTATGGCGGTCATGACGATTGTGTATGTTGGGAAGAACCCGGCGCTTGTCAATGGATTCCCGCAATGCAGCGATTAACGGCTCCCTTTGCCACAAGTCCTGATCTATCGCGCGGGCGGCTGGTGACGGAGCCGGACTCGCCGCCGCGCACGCCCTTCGCGCGTGATCGGGACCGGATCATCCATTCCTCGGCCTTTCGCCGCCTCAAGCACAAGACGCAGGTCTTCGTCTATCACGAGGGAGATCACTACCGGACGCGGCTGACGCACTCGATCGAGGTGGCGCAAGTGGCCCGCTCCATCGCGCGCGCGCTCGGTCTTGACGAGGACCTGACCGAGGCCCTGGCCCTTGCACATGATCTCGGCCACACGCCCTTCGGCCATGCTGGGGAGCGCGAACTCGACCGCCTCATGAAGCCTTATGGCGGCTTCGATCACAATGCGCAGTCGCTGCGTATCGTCACCCGCCTGGAGCGCCGCTACGCGGACTTCGACGGTCTCAATCTGACCTGGGAAACGCTCGAGGGCCTGGTCAAGCACAACGGGCCGCTGATCGACGCCAAAGGCGATCCGCATGGTCCCTACCGCGAACAGGGATTGCCCGAGGCCATTATCGAGTACGCCGAGATTCACGACCTGAAGCTGGCGCTCTATCCTTCCGCCGAAGCACAGGTCGCAGCGATATCGGACGACATTGCCTACAACGCCCATGACATCGACGATGGCCTGCGGGCGGGGCTCTTCGGCGTGATCGATCTTGGCGATGTGCCACTGGCGGGCGAAGCTCTCTCCGACGTGCTGCGCCGCTATTCGGGCATCGACACCCAGCGCACCATCCACGAAACTGTTCGCCGTGTGATTTCCGTCATGATTGCCGACGTGATCGCGGAAACCCGCAACCGGGCTCAGGCTTCGGGCGTTACGTCGGCAGACGAGGTTCGGCATCTGGGCAAACCGCTGGTCGGGTTCAGCCTCCAGATGGCCGAGAAAAACCGGACCCTGCAATCATTCCTCTCCGGCAAGATGTACAGGCATCCCCAGGTCACCGAGATCATGGGCCGGGCACAGCGTGTGGTGCGCGATCTCTTCGAGGCCTACCAGGGCGATCCCGGCCTGTTGCCGCCCAACTGGCGGGAAGGTTCCTTCACCGATGACCGAAGCCGCTTTGCCCGTCAGGTCTGTGACTTCATCGCCGGCATGACGGACCGTTTCGCGCTGGATCAGCACAAACGTCTGTTTGACCTCGATCCGCTTTTCCGCTAGGGCGACCGTTCGTATTGAATTCAAAGGCTTAGACTGTTCAATGAATCTGTTTTCTGATTTCCTCGCCAGCATCCGCACCGCGGCCAATGCGGTGGCTGCGGATCATGCCCTGCAAGGGACGATCGACCTCGACAAGGTCACGGCAGAACCCCCGCGCGATCCCGCACATGGCGACATCGCGACCAACGCGGCGATGGTTCTGACCAAGGCCTTTGGCAAGCCGCCGCGGGTTCTGGCGGAGGCGATCGCTGTAAAGCTTCGCGAGCATAAGGATGTCGCCCATGTCGATATCGCTGGCCCCGGCTTTATCAACATCCGGCTGCGCCACACGGTCTGGCCGCGTCTGCTGGACGCGGCATTGTCGCACGGCGAGTCCTATGGCGGGTCCCGGCTGGGCGGCGGGCTCAAGGCCAACGTGGAGTATGTGTCGGCCAATCCGACGGGGCCGCTGCACGTCGGGCACTGCCGTGGCGCCGTCTTCGGCGACGCGCTGGCGCAGTTGCTGACGGAAACCGGCTTCGACGTCACGCGGGAGTACTATATCAACGACGCGGGAGCGCAGGTTGACACCGTCGCGCGCTCGGCCTTTCTGCGCTATCGCGAGGCTCTGGGCGAAACCATCGGCGAAATCCCGCCGGGACTCTATCCGGGCGATTACCTGAAGCCGGTCGGCGAGGCACTGGCGAGGGAGCACGGTGACGGTTTGCTGGCGCTTGACGAGGCACAGTGGCTACCGCTCGTCCGTGCCAAGGCCATGGCCATGATGATGGACCTGATCCGGAACGATCTGGCCGCCCTGAACATTCGTCAGGAGGTGTTCTTCTCCGAAAAGTCTCTGCATGACAGCGGCGAGGTGGCAGATACGATTGCCGATCTGCGCGCCGCCGGACACGTCTACCAGGGAAGCCTTCCACCACCCAAGGGCGAAGTGCCTGACGATTGGGAAGATCGCGAGCAGACGCTGTTCCGCGCCACCGCGTTCGGAGACGACATGGACCGGCCGCTGCTGAAGTCTGACGGGTCCTTTACCTATTTCGCCTCTGACGTCGCCTATAGCCGCAACAAAATCCGTCGCGGCTACAAGGAACTGATCTACATCCTCGGGGCTGATCATGGTGGCTATGTGAAGCGGCTGGAAGCCGTCGCCGCAGCGGTGGCAGGCCCCGGGGCGGTCAAGGTTGTGGTCCGGCTGTGCCAACTCGTAAAGCTCTACCGCGCGGGCGAACCGGTGCGGATGTCGAAGCGCGCCGGCGAGTTCGTGACATTGCGCGAGGTGGTGGACGAGGTGGGGTCGGACGTTGTTCGCTTCATGATGCTGTTCCGCAAGAATGAGGCGCCTCTCGACTTCGACTTCGCCAAGGTCACGGAACAATCCAAGGACAATCCGGTTTTCTATGTTCAGTACGCCCATGCCCGGACCTGTTCGGTGCTCCGCAATGCGGAGGCGGAGGGATTGAGCGGGGGCAAGCCGAATTTCGCCTTGCTTACGGATCCGGCCGAAATGGGCATCATTCGGCGGATCGCGGAATATCCACGTCTTCTTGAGTCCGCGGCCATTGCCCATGAGCCCCATAGAGTGGCATTCTATCTCTATGAGCTGGCTGGCGAATTCCACGCGCTCTGGAACAAAGGCAAAGAGTCGCCTCAATTGAGATTTATTTTGAGGGAAGATCTGGAGACAACGATAACGCGGCTCGCATTCTTGCGTGTGATTCGCTATGTTTTGGCGAATGGGCTGCGGATTCTCGGCGTGCGACCTGCCGACGAGATGTAGAAGCGAAACGGCTGACATGGATCAGGATTCGACAAACGGCACCAGCGACAAACGCAACTGGCGGGAACGCCTCGGGATTGGCACACGGGACATGCCCAAGATTTCTGACGAATTCAAAGCTCAGCCGGGCGCTGAGTCAAAAACCGAACAGGAACAACCAATTGCGCGTCCGGCGGTCAAGCCGCCCCAGCCTGTGAGCCGTACCGCGCCGATGGCGCCGCGCAACCCTGTACCCATGGCGCCGCG
>JBGSNJ010000397.1:0-6903 GCA_041739715.1 Aestuariivirga sp. | reverse complement strand
CGATGGCCAAAGAGAAATTCAACCGCGACAAGCCGCATTGCAACATTGGCACGATTGGCCATGTTGACCACGGCAAGACGTCGCTGACGGCAGCGATCACGAAGGTCCTTGCGGAAACGGGCGGTGCGACGTTCACGGCCTATGACCAGATCGACAAGGCGCCGGAAGAGCGTGCGCGCGGGATCACGATCTCGACGGCGCATGTGGAATACCAGACGGCGAACCGCCACTATGCCCATGTGGACTGCCCGGGGCATGCCGACTACGTGAAGAACATGATCACGGGTGCAGCGCAGATGGACGGCGGCATCCTGGTGGTTTCGGCGGCTGACGGCCCGATGCCGCAGACGCGCGAGCACATCCTGCTGGCGCGCCAGGTGGGCGTTCCGGCGCTGGTCGTGTTCATGAACAAGGTGGACATGGTCGACGATCCGGAGCTTCTGGATCTGGTGGAGATGGAAGTGCGCGAGCTTCTGTCGAGCTACCAGTTCCCGGGCGACGACATTCCGATCATCCGCGGCTCGGCGCTGTGCGCGCTGAACGGGACGAACCCGGAGATTGGTCATGACGCGATCCTGAAGCTGATGCAGGCGGTTGACACCTACATTCCGCAGCCTGACCGTCCGAAGGACCAGCCGTTCCTGATGCCGATCGAGGACGTGTTCTCGATCTCGGGCCGCGGCACGGTTGTGACGGGGCGCATCGAGCGCGGCATCGTGAAGGTGGGCGAGGAAGTGGAGATCGTGGGCATCCGCGACACCGTGAAGACGACGGTGACGGGTGTCGAGATGTTCCGCAAGCTGCTCGACTCGGGCGAGGCCGGCGACAACGTGGGTGCGCTGCTGCGCGGCATCGACCGCGAGGGCGTGGAGCGCGGCCAGGTGCTGTGCAAGCCGGGTTCGGTGAAGCCGCACAAGAAGTTCAAGGCGGAAGCCTATATCCTGACGAAGGAAGAGGGTGGCCGTCACACGCCGTTCTTCGCCAACTACCGTCCGCAGTTCTACTTCCGCACGACCGACGTGACGGGTGTTGTGACGCTTCCTGCGGGCACGGAAATGGTGATGCCGGGCGACAACATCTCCTTCGATGTCGAGCTGATCACGCCGATCGCCATGGAGGAGAAGCTGCGCTTCGCCATCCGTGAAGGCGGCCGGACCGTCGGCGCCGGCGTCGTCGCCAAGATCACGGATTAAGTAGACAAGCGGTGGCGCGGCGCCCATATGGGGGGCCGCGCCGCCGAACTAGGGGTATAGCTCAGTTGGTAGAGCGGCGGTCTCCAAAACCGCAGGTCGTGGGTTCGAGCCCTACTGCCCCTGCCAGTTAACAGGAAGAAGACGTGGCCAAGATCAACCCGCTGGAATTTGCACGCGAAGTTCGCGAGGAAACCTCGAAGGTGACCTGGCCCACGCGTCGCGAGACGATGATCTCGACCGTCATGGTGCTGATCATGGTGGCGCTGGCCTCGGTGTTCTTCTTTCTGGTGGATTCGATCCTCCACTATGGCGTGAACGCGGTTCTCGGACTCTAAGGGTGGACGCAGGTCTCATATGACGAAACGCTGGTACATCGTTCACGCCTACTCGAACTTCGAGAAGAAGGTGGCGGAATCGATCAAGGAGCAGTCAGTCCAGAAGGGGCTGGGGGATCTCTTCGAGCAGGTTCTGGTGCCGACCGAGGAGGTGATCGAGGTCCGCCGCGGGCGCAAGATCAAGAGCGAGCGGCGCTTCTTCCCGGGATACGTGCTCGTGAAGATGGAGCTGACCGATCAGGCCTTTCATCTCATCAAGAATACACCGAAGGTGACAGGGTTCCTCGGATCGGACAACAAGCCGATCCCGATCACTGATGCCGAGGCGGCCAGGATCCTCAACCAGGTTGCCGAGGGCGTCGAGCGCCCGAAGTCCTCCATCACCTTCGAAATCGGCGAGCAGGTTCGCGTCGCCGATGGTCCTTTCGCGTCCTTCTCCGGCCAGGTGGAGGAAGTGGATGAAGAACGGTCGCGGCTCAAGGTGGCCGTGTCCATCTTCGGCCGGCCCACGCCGGTCGAACTCGAATACGGCCAGGTGGAGAAGATCCGCTGAACCGCTGAACGGTGGGAGGCTTGCGCCGGACCACTAACCTCAAACGGCCGGAACCATCCGGCGAGGGAAACATAGATGGCTAAGAAAGTCGTCGGCTACGTAAAGCTGCAAGTGCCGGCGGGACAGGCAAACCCGTCTCCGCCGATCGGACCCGCGCTCGGTCAGCGCGGCCTGAATATCATGGAATTCTGCAAGGCCTTCAATGCGGCCACGCAGAAGATGGAACCCGGCACGCCGGTTCCGGTGGTGATCACCGCCTACCAGGACAAGTCCTTCACCTTCGAGATGAAGTCGGCGCCCGCGTCGTACTATCTGAAGAAGTTCGCCAACATCAAGTCGGGCTCGAAGGAGCCGGGCAAGGGCGCTTTCGTCGGCAAGGTCACCATGGCCCAGTGCCGCGAGATCGCGGAACAGAAGCTCAAGGGCATGAATGCCCGCGACCTGGACGCCGCCGCGAAGGAAATCGCGGGCTCGGCACGGTCCATGGGTCTGCAGGTGGTGGAGTAAGACGATGGCCAAGCGTATTGAAAAGAACATTCAGGGCATCGACCGCGCCAAGTTCTACAGCCTCGACGAGGCGGTGAAGCTGGTGAAGGAACGCGCCAATGCCAAGTTCAACGAGACCATCGAGGTTGCCATGAACCTCGGCGTCGATCCGCGCCATTCGGACCAGATGGTCCGCGGTGTGGTGAACCTTCCGAATGGCACGGGCCGCACCGTCCGCGTCGGCGTTTTCGCCAAGGGCGCCAAGGCCGAAGAGGCCAAGAAGGCCGGCGCTGACGTCATCGGTGCAGAGGATCTCTTCGAGATCGTCAACAAGGGCACGATCGATTTCGACCGCTGCATCGCCACCCCGGACATGATGGGCCTCGTCGGCCGCCTGGGCAAGGTGCTGGGTCCGCGCGGCATGATGCCGAACCCGAAGGTCGGCACGGTGACCATGGACATCGCCGGTGCGGTCAAGGCCGCCAAGGGCGGTGCCGTGGAGTTCCGCGTCGAGAAGGCCGGCATCGTCCAGGCCGGCATCGGCAAGGCGAGCTTCTCGCCGGAGCAGATCAGCCAGAACATCCGCGCCTTTGTCGACGCGGTGGTCAAGGCCAAGCCGCCGGCGGCCAAGGGCACTTACGTCAAAAAAGTGTCCATTTCTTCCAGCATGGGTCCGGGCCTCAAGCTCGACCCGGCCTCGCTGACGGCTTCGGCCTGATCGGGAATACGCCTTTCCATTTGAGGAAATCGCAAGATTCCTCAAATGGTTGACCAGGGTTCTCAAGACTCTGGATTACCTGTCCGAGATTGCAGGCGCGGGGGAAATCCCCGCTTAATCCGCCAGCCTGCATGAGATGGGTGTCAAAACGGAATTCGGATCCCTACATAGGGGGATCCCAAAGTCGGTTTGAACTCAAGACCTCCGGGGGCCGCAAGGAAACCGGAGGGGACAGGCAAGTGAGCGCCGCGAAAGCGTCTCCTGCCTCGTGCCGGTGACGTCGAGCGGTTGGTCCAACGGCGTGTCCGCCTCCGGGTGGCGCGTCATTTAGGAGAGAGCAAGTGGAAAGAGCTGAAAAGACAGAGCTCGTCGCAACGCTCAACCAGGTGTTCAAGTCCACCGGTGTGATCGTTGTGGCCCACAACAAGGGCCTCACTGCCAACCAGGTCCTCGACCTGCGTAACAAGATGGCCCAGGCGGGGGCGACCGTGAAGGTCGCCAAGAACCGTCTCGCTAAGCTTGCTCTGGACGGCACTGACGCAACCGGGATCAAGGACCTCTTCGTGGGTCCCACCATGTTGGCTTACGCCGACGATCCCATGGCGGCCCCCAAGGTCGCCGCAGCCTTCGCCAAGGGCAACGAGAAATTCGTCGTCCTCGGCGGTGCGCTCGGCAAGACCGTGCTGGACGCCAATGCAGTCAAGGCACTCGCGGAACTGCCCTCGCTCGACGAGCTCAGGGGCAAGATCGTCGGCCTTATCCAGGCTCCGGCCACCAGGATTGCTGGTGTGCTGGCGGCTCCCGGAGGCCAGATCGCCCGCGTGATCAACGCCTATGCCACGAAAGACCAGGCTGCCTGACGGCAGACCCCGTAGTTGTACAAACCAAACCGACTGAAAGTGAGAAGACAAAATGGCTGATCTCAGCAAGATCGTTGAAGACCTTTCGAGCCTCACGGTTCTCGAAGCCGCCGAGCTCTCGAAGATGCTTGAAGAGAAGTGGGGCGTTTCCGCCGCCGCTCCGGTTGCCGTTGCCGCCGCCGGCGGTGGTGGTGCCGCTGCCGCTCCGGCCGAGGAAAAGACCGAGTTCACGGTTGTCCTCACCGCCGCTGGCGACAAGAAGATCGAAGTGATCAAGGAAGTCCGTGCCATCACCGGCCTTGGCCTCAAGGAAGCCAAGGACCTGGTCGAGGGCGCGCCCAAGACCGTGAAGGAAGGCGTCAACAAGGCGGATTCCGAAGCGATGAAGAAGAAGCTCGAGGCGGCTGGCGCCAAGGTCGAGCTGAAGTAACGAACGAAGCGGCAGCGCGTTCCGCCAGGGATGCGCTGCCGGACATTGTGAGTGGAGTTGAGCGGCGGCTTGCCTGATCCCTGAAGAAGGGGGACCCGGCAAGCTGTCGATACTGCTTGTAACGACATCCGCGTACCTGAACCGCAAGGAACCCACATGGCTGATACTCAAACCGCCGCCGGCCGCAAGCGCATCCGCAAGTTCTTCGGCAAGAACATCGAAGTTGCCGAAATGCCGAACCTGATCGAGGTCCAGCGCGAATCCTACGATCAGTTCCTGCAGATGAAGGAGCCGGCCGGTGGACGCCTGAACGATGGCCTGCAGGCCGTCTTCAAGTCGGTCTTCCCGATCACCGATTTTTCCGGCCAGGCCATGCTGGAGTTCGTGCGCTATGAATTCGAGCAACCGAAGTTCGACGTGGACGAGTGCCAGCAGCGCGGGATGACCTATGCGGCGCCTCTCAAGGTGACGCTGCGGCTGATCGTGTTTGAGATCGATCCGGACACCCAGTCCAAGTCGGTCAAGGACATCAAGGAGCAAGACGTCTACATGGGCGACATGCCGCTCATGACCGCGAACGGCACCTTCGTCGTGAATGGCACCGAGCGCGTGATCGTCTCGCAGATGCACCGCTCGCCGGGCGTCTTTTTCGACCACGACAAGGGCAAGACGCATTCGTCGGGCAAGCTGCTCTTCGCCGCCCGCATCATTCCCTATCGCGGCTCGTGGCTGGACTTCGAGTTCGATGCCAAGGACATCATCTTTGCGCGTATCGACCGCCGCCGCAAACTGCCGATCACCACGCTGCTCTATGCCCTTGGTCTGGGCAGCGAGGAGATTCTGCACACCTTCTACAAGTCGGTGACCTACACGCTGACCAAGAACGGCTGGAAGACGCCCTTCGACGCCCAGCGCCTGCGCAACGTGAAGCCCACCGTGGACCTGATCGACGCCAAGACCGGTCAGGTCGTGGTCGAAGCCGGCAAGAAGATCACGCCGCGCCTTGCCCGCAAGATCGCCGAGGACGGCGTGGCCGACCTGCTGGTACAGGACGCTGAATTGCACGGCCTGTTCCTGGCCGACGAACTGGTCAACGAGAAGACTGGCGAAATCTATGCCGAGGCCGGCGACGAGATCACCGAGAAGCTGCTGAACGCGCTGAAGGAGGCGGGCTACGGCCAGTTGAACGTGCTCGACATCGACCACATCAACACCGGCCCCTACATCCGCAACACGCTGAAGGCCGACAAGGTCGAAAGCTATGAGCAGGCGCTGATCGAGATCTATCGGGTGATGCGCCCCGGTGAGCCGCCGACCCGCGAGACGGCGGAAGCGCTCTTCCAGGGCCTGTTCTTCGATCCCGAGCGCTACGACCTCTCGGCCGTGGGCCGCGTGAAGATGAACATGCGTCTGGAGCTGGACGTTCCCGACACCATGCGGGTGCTGCGCAAGGATGACATCCTTGCCGTCATCAAGACGCTGCACGAACTGCGCGACGGCAAGGGCGAGGTTGACGACATCGACCATCTCGGCAACCGGCGCGTCCGCTCGGTGGGCGAGCTCATGGAGAACCAGTACCGCCTCGGCCTGGTGCGCATGGAGCGCGCCATCAAGGAGCGCATGTCCTCGGTTGACGTCGACACCGTCATGCCGCACGACCTGATCAACGCCAAGCCGGCAGCTGCCGCGGTGCGCGAATTCTTCGGCTCCTCGCAGCTGTCGCAGTTCATGGACCAGACCAATCCGCTTTCCGAGATCACCCACAAGCGCCGCCTCTCGGCCTTGGGACCGGGCGGCCTGACCCGCGAGCGCGCCGGTTTCGAGGTGCGCGACGTGCATCCGACCCACTACGGCCGCATCTGCCCGATCGAAACGCCGGAAGGCCCGAACATCGGCCTGATCAATTCGCTGGCCACCTATGCCCGCGTCAACAAGTATGGCTTCATCGAGACGCCCTACCGCAAGGTGGTCGGCGGCCGTGTGACCGATGACGTGGTCTATCTCTCGGCCATCGAAGAGACCAAGCACTACATCGCCCAGGCCAACGTGGCGCTGACCGGCGACAGCAAGTTCGCGGAGGACCTGGTGATCGCGCGCCATGCCGGCGACGTGCTGATCGTTCCGGCCGACAAGATCGACTATGTCGACGTGTCGCCGAAGCAGCTCGTCTCGGTTGCCGCGGCGCTCATTCCCTTCCTCGAGAACGACGACGCCAACCGCGCGCTGATGGGCTCGAACATGCAGCGTCAGGCGGTGCCGCTGGTGCGTACCAATGCACCGCTGGTCGGAACCGGCATGGAGGCGGTGGTGGCCCGTGACTCGGGCGCG
>JBGSNJ010000378.1:0-5161 GCA_041739715.1 Aestuariivirga sp. | reverse complement strand
GCGGCGCGAGCGCCGCCGTGGCTGATCGAGGCCCGTGACTTGATGCCGGTCAAGGCCGGCCTGTCTGGGCCGTTGCAAGGTCCGTCTCATGCTCGATCCCGCCTTTCTCAAGGGAGCGACCTGGGGGTTTCCCGGAGCTTCCGTCGAACACCATGAGACCCATGCGGCGCATGTGTTTCTCGCCGGCAACCGTGCCTTCAAGATCAAGAAGGACGTGAAGCTTCCCTATCTCGATTTCTCCAGCGTCGAGAAGCGGCGAAAGGTGCTGGAGGACGAACTCGCCATCAACCGCGGTTTCAATCCCGATCTCTATCTCGCTGTATCCGCCGTGCTGGGCGAACCCGTGCTGGTCATGAACCGCTTCGACAGCAAGGACATGTTGTCGGCGCGGCTGCGGCAGGGTGGCGTCGATGATGATCTGGCGCGCGCGCTTGCCGCCATGATGGCAGCGTCGCATCGTGCCGCACCCCGGCGTGACACGCCCGGCTCCGGCATCATGATGGGGCTTGGCGCGCAGCTTTCTCAAGCCTTCATCGCGTCACCTGACCTCTTCCAGCCGGGGCAGACGCTCGAGTTCCATGCCCTCTTCGAGGATGCGTTGCACCGGTTGAAGCCCTTGCTGAACCGCCGCGGCGAGGCCGGGCTGGTCCGCCGCTGCCACGGCGATGCGCACTGCAAGAACATCGTGGTGCGGGAGGGGGTGCCTGAACTCTTCGACGCGATCGAGTTCAGCGAGTCGATCGCCACCATCGATGTGCTTTACGATCTTGCCTTTCTGCTCATGGATCTCATGCGGCGCGATGCGCGCCGTGCCGCATGCCTCGTGCTGAACCACTATCTCGACCTGCGCCGCGCTGCCGAGGATCTGTCGGGACTTGCGGCCTTGCCACTGTTCCTGTCGACGCGTGCCGGCGTGCGCGCGCTCGTGCTGGCCGATCTCGTGCATGAGCTGCCGGTGGCAGACTCGCTGCGCCAGCGCGGCGACGCCCTGGATTACTTCCGCATGAGTCTGGACTTCCTCAAGCCGCCGCCGCCGGTGCTGATCGCCATTGGCGGTCTCTCGGGTTCGGGCAAGACCACGGTCGCCACGCATGTGGCGCCGTATCTTGGCGCGGCGCCAGGTGCCATCCATGTGCGCAGCGACGTGGAGCGAAAGCGGCTTGCCGGCGTTGGCGAAACCGACGCCTTGCCATGGGAATCATACACCCGCGAGTCGTCCGCTGCCGTCTATCGTGCCGCGCTGGACCGGGCGGAACAGGCCCTGCGGGCCGGGCAGTCCGCCATCCTCGATGCCGTCTTCGCCCGAGCCGGCGAACGGCAGATGGCCGAGTCCCTGGCACAGCGCACGGGCGTCAGTTTCGCTGGCTACTGGCTCGACGCCGATCCGGCCATCCTGAAGGCGCGCGTGGCGGTGCGGCATGGCGATGCCTCCGACGCCACGCCGGAAGTGGTCGACCGGCAGCTGGGTTACGACTTGGGTGTCATTCGCTGGCAGCGTATCGATGCCGCGGGAAGCGCCGAAGCGGCGGCCCGCGCGATCAGAGAAAGGCGTCCGTTTCCGTCCGCCGGCCCAGCATGAAGCAGTCGGAGACGAGCTGCAGCGGCGCGCCGTCGACATGCGATTGCCCGGACTTCAGCAGCTGCGCAAAGTGTTCATAGATGCCTTCGTATTCCGCCATCGGTGCGGCCGTGGTCAGCTTGCCGTTCACATGGAGCTCGGTGCCGCCCTTGCGCAGGACAATGTCGAGGCCGTCGGCGGTGGTCACGAAGATGTTCCAGGACTGCTCGCCCGTCTGCCGCCAGTCGAGGTCGGCCGAAAGGTCTGCGGCCCCCGCCCATGACGGCTTGAAGCGGATCTGGGCGGCAATCGGCGTCTGGGTGTTGGAAGGAGTCTCCAGCGTGCAGGCGCTCACGAAGATGGGCTGCGGCAGGATCTTGGTCACGATCGAGAATGCATTGATGCCGGGATCGAAGACGCCGAAGCCGCCGGGTTCCCAGATCCACGCCTGGCCGGGGTGCCAGTGGCGCACGTCTTCCTTCCAGCTCACATGAAGTTTCGTCACGGTCTTGCCAGCCAGCAGCCGCCTGGCCTCGTCCACGGCTGCATTGTACTGCGAGTGCCAGGTGGTGAAGAGGATCCGCTTGCGGCGCTCGGCATGTTCGGTGATGGCATCGAGTTCGCCGACCGTCGGCGTCGGCGGCTTTTCCATAAGCACGTGAAGGCCGGCGTCCAGCGCATCGCGGGCGATGTCGAAGCGCGGTTCCGGCGGCATGCAGAGCGACACCGCATCCAGCTTCAGTCCGGCGGCGAAGAGTTCGGCCGGGGTCTTGAAGCTTGGCACCTCCTTGTAGGCGCCGCGCGAGGAGACGACGGCGGCCAGTTCGAAGTCGCGGTTCCTGGCAACGACCGGCAGGTGCTGGTCCTGGGCGATCTTGCCGAGACCGATGATGGCGAGCTTGAAGGGCATGGGAGACCTCAATTCGATTTGATCTGGCGGGCCAGCGAGGAGAGCAGGGCGTCGACCTCGGCCTCGGTGTTGTAGTGTGCGAGCCCGACGCGCAGCACGCCGCCCTTGTCCATCAAGCCCATGCGGGTCACGGGCTCGATGGCGTAGTTGTGGCCGGACCAGACGAAGATATTGTCGGCGGCAAAGGCCTTGGCCAGGGCTTGGGGATGGTGACCGTCCAGCGTGAAGGAGACGGTGGGCACGCGACGGTGCATGGCGTTGGCCGAGGTGATGCCGCGGACGGTGAGGCCGTTGAAGCTCCGCAGTCCCTCGATCAGCTTCAGCGTCAGCTTCTGTTCGTAGGCCGCCATGGCGGTCCAGGCGCTGGAGATCCGCTTTGCGCGGGTCTCGCCGGTTCCGAACTGCTCGAGATACTCGATCGCGCCCAGGCAGCCCGCCATGCCCTCGTGCGAGAGCGTGCCGGTCTCGAACTTGTGAGGCAGATCCTCGCCCGCCGGCCGCACCTTGTAGCCGAAGGTTTCCGCCAGCAGGTCCTTGCGGCCCCAGAGCACGCCCTGGTGCGGACCGAACCACTTGTAAGCCGAGGAGACCACGATGTCGGCGCCCAGCTCCTGCACGTCGATGGCATAGTGGGGCGCGAACTGCACGGCGTCGAGATAGACGATGGCACCGGCCGCCCTGGCCTGCGCCGCAAAACGTTTCGTGTCGTTGACCGTGCCGGTGCAGTTGGAGGCCATGCCCATGGCCACAAGCCGGGTCCGGTCGCTCAGCACCCGGGTCAGGGCATCGTCGGGAAACTCGTAGGTGCCGGTGTCGAAGTCCATCCAGCGCACGGTAAGGCCAAGGTCCTCGGCCAGCAGCAGCCAGGGTGCCACATTGGCATCGTGGTCCATGCGCGACAGCACGATCTCGTCGGCCTTGCGGAACTTGCGGCCCAGGCAGCGCGACATGTGGAAGGTGAGCGTCGTCATGTTCTGGCCGAAGACGATCTCCGCGGGGGTGGCCGCATTGTAGAAGTCGGCGCAGGCCCGGTGCGCCTCGTCCACCAACTCGCCGGCTGCCATTGTGGTGGCGAAGTAACCCCCCAGATTGGCATTGCGATTGACCAGGCAGTCAGCGGTCCGGTCCACCACCTGCTGGGGGACCTGGGTCCCGGCCGGGTTGTCGAAATAGACCCGGGGCCGCCCCGCGTCGGTGAGGGCAAGGGCGGGGAAGTGCCTGCGCGCCTGCGCGGCGGCGAAATCGGACAGCATGCCGGAAAATTCCTCAAGCGTTGAGAATCCTTCACCAATAGCCGTCCTTGGCCCTTGCCTCAACCGTCGCTTTCCGGCATGTGGACGTCGCCCAAGGGGGGTGGCGGTGCAGGCATTCCCGCTATAAGGGGCGATCCGTTTTTTGCTGGAGACTCCGATGAGCGATGAAGGCGAACTTGACCTGAACAGCCTCAATGACGAGGAGTTGGTGCAGCAGGTTCATGACGACCTCTATGACGGCCTCAAGGAAGAGGTCGAGGCGGCCGTCCATATCCTCCTCGGCCGCGGCTGGACGCCCTACAAGGTCCTGACCGAGGCGCTGGTCGAAGGCATGCGCATCGTCGGCATCGACTTCCGCGATGGCATTCTCTTCGTTCCGGAAGTTCTGCTCGCCGCCAATTCTATGAAGGCAGGCATGTCCATCCTCCGCCCGCTGCTCATCGCAACCGGCGCGCCGCGCCTCGGCAAGATGGTGATCGGAACGGTCAAGGGCGACATTCACGACATCGGCAAGAACCTCGTCGGCATGATGATGGAAGGTGCGGGTTTCGAAGTCATCGACCTCGGCATCAACAATCCGGTCGAGAAGTATCTGGCGGCGATGGAAGAGCACAAGCCGGACATCCTCGGCATGTCGGCGCTGCTCACCACCACCATGCCCTACATGAAGGTCGTCATCGACACCATGAAGGAGAAGGGCATGCGCGACGATTACATCGTGCTGGTCGGCGGCGCGCCGCTCAATGAGGAATTCGCAAAGGCCGTTGGCGCCGACGCCTATTGCCGCGATGCGGCAGTGGCCGTCGAGACCGCCAAGAGCTTCATGGCGCGCAAGCACAACCAGATGGCGGCGGGCTGAGGCCCAACGCCTCCGGTCCGGCATGACCATCGTCAACCTGCAGCCGTCCGACGAATTCGAGTTCAAGCCGGGGCAGGGGCGCGTGCTGCTCCTGGCCTGCGGCGCCCTGGCGCGCGAGATCGTCGATCTCATCGAGCACAATCGCTGGACCGGCTTCGACCTCCAGTGCCTTCCGGCCAAGTGGCACAACACGCCCGAGAAGATCGTTCCGGCGCTGCGCGAGAAGATTCGCGCTGCGCGCGGCAGCTATCCCTCGATCTTCGTGCTCTATGGCGACTGCGGCACCGGCGGCCTGCTCGATCGGATGCTGGAGGAAGAAGGCGTCGAGCGCATCGACGGGCCGCACTGCTATGCCTTCTTCAGCGGCAACGAAGCCTTCGCGGCAAAGGCCGATGATGATGTCACGGCCTTCTTCCTCACGGATTATCTCGCCAAGCATTTCGACAAGCTGATCTGGGCCGGCCTCGGGCTTGACCGGCATCCCGAACTGCTGCCGCTCTACTTTGGAAACTACACCAGGATCGTCTACCTGGCGCAGACCCGCAACGAGGACATCGCCAAGAAGGCCATGGCGGCAGCGA
>JBGSNJ010000373.1:0-3417 GCA_041739715.1 Aestuariivirga sp. | reverse complement strand
TGAACTGGTCCTGCAGGGCATGCACGGCCGCATAGTCCTCCGGCGTGCCGGTGCAGTAGATGCGGCCCAGCAGCCACACGATGCCGGTCGGCGACTTGTACTCGGTGACGCCCTCCGGAAGCGTTCCGCTCCATCCGGGTCCGGTGATGGCATAGGTCTGCGCCGCCGTGCCCGTCGTGCGCTTGCCCGGAACCTCGAAGACCTCGGTCCAGCCGTCGAGCATCGGAAACAGCGCGTAGCGGTCCTTCATGTCCGGGATGCTGAGAACCCAGGGCTCCTTGGTGACATCGAAAAACGATGTCGTGTAGAGCGTATCGGCATTGGGCGCGGTCACGTCGCGGAAGCTGGCGTTGGGATATTCGCGAAGCTTGATGATCTGTCCCATGGGCCCGCGCGTGCCCGCCGGTTCGGCAACATTGGTGATGACGCGCCGCGTCATCTCCATGGTCACAAGCGGATAGCCGAAGGTATAGGCCTCGATCGCGGTCTTGAAGTCTTCGCCGCCTTCCAGGACGTCGGCGAATGGTCCATCGAAGGCCAATGCGTGGCTCGCGAGCATCGACGAGCCGGCAAGGCCAAGCAGTGTCTTCGAAACGTCGCGTCGTGAAAATGTCATGAAGCAGTCTCCTGATTCCGAATGGATGGCACGATCGATCGCGGGCTGTTCGTCCCGCGCATGACGGCGATCGGACTTACCATAAGTCGGCAAAGTGGATTTGACTCTTGGTGCCAACTATACTCCGCTCGGATTCTGGCAGAAACTTGGAAACCGAGGGCTCCGCATGAGTCTCGACACGACGACGTTCCGCATGGGTCCAAGCCAGGGATTTCCGGCAGTCATCCGCAGGTTGGGTCATGACCCGCAGCCGATCCTCGCGTTGGCGGGACTGGACGAGCGCATGTTCGATCATGCCGAGAACCGCGTCGAGGTGCGCGTCATCGGCCGCTTCGCGCATCTGGCGGCGCGCCAGACCGGGCGCGAGGATATCGGCCTTCTGCTTGCCGAGAACTTCGGGATCGAGCAGCTGGGACTGCTCGGCCTGGTGATGGCCGAAGGGCCTGACGTGCGGACCTCGCTGCGCAATCTGTGCCGGCTGCTGCATCACAACAGCCGTGCGGCGATGCTGTCATTGCTCGTCGGCGACCGGGATGCCACGCTCAAGTATGACCTTCGCGACTCCGACGTCGAGGGCGCCAGCATCATCATGGACAGCGTGGTTGGCATGATGATGCGCACCATGCGGCGCCTGTGCGGGCGCAACTGGGTGCCGCTGGAGGTGCATCTGTCGCGGCGCCGGCCGAAGGATATGCAGAACTACACCTCTTACTTCCAGGCTCCGCTGCGCTTCAGTTCGGTCCAGGATGCAATCGTGTTCCGCGTTGCCGATCTTGACCGGCCGGTACCGAGTGGCAGTGCTGAGAAGCCGTCAGGTCCGGGCATCCAGCCTCCAGCACTGGAAGAGCGGGTGCGGCACTGCCTGGCCGCCACGTTGGGGCTGGAGGAGGTCACGTTTGCGACCGTCGCCGACTCGCTGGGCCTGTCGCGCCGGTCGCTGATCCGCCATCTCCTGAGCGAGAATACGTCCTTTCAGATCATCCTGGACGAGGTAAGGTCCAGGAGAGCAAAGCATCTCCTCTCGCGGGGCGATGCGCCCATCGCGGAGATCGCCTTCGCGCTGGGCTTTGGCGATGCGAGCGTCTTCACCCGCAGCTTCCGGCGATGGACCGGCAGTTCCCCGAGCGCCTGGCGCGCCCAGAACCGCAGCGCCTGAGACCCGGCGACTAGGCCTTTGCGCCGGGCACCCAGTCGAACTCCGGCGCATAGCCCAGCACACGCCTGGCCTTCTCGATGGAGATCAGCGACTCGTTGGGCAGCAGCGGCCGCTTGCGCGGCGTGCCGGGGAAGACCTCGTCGAGCAACTCGTCATTCGGCCGCGTCATCACCGAGTTGCTGTTGGCGATGCCGAAGATTTGGGCGCCGGTCAGCTTCGCGTCCAGCGCCTTGCGGATCGCCTGGGCGGCATCGCGCGCGTCGATATAGGTCCACAGGTTGAAGTGCCGGTTGCGCGCATCCTTGTTGTAGGCGGCGAAGTTCGCGTAGTCCTGCGGCTCCTGCACGTTGGAGAAGCGCAGGCCGATGATCTTGGTCGCCGGGTCCCAGCGGGCGAACTGTTCCGCCATCTTCTCGCCCATCAGCTTGGACAGCGAATAGGACCAGTGCGGCTCCTCGATCTCCTCGTCCACCGGCACGTATTTCGGACCCGTGGTATAGGGCACGCCATAGACCGTCTCGCTCGAGGCCCAGACGATGTTGCGGATGCCGAGGCGCCGCGCCGCCTCGAAGACATTGTAGGTCGACACCGTGTTGACCGCGAAGATCTCGTGGTCGGGTGCTTCTCCGGGCGAGGCGATGGCGCCGAGATGGACGATTCCGGTGACCGGGGATTCGACACGCGCATTGATGCCGGAGAAGGCCGCCATCACCTGCCCGAAGTCGGTGATGTCGGCGCGGGTGAAGTTGACGTCGGTCGGCTTGGGCGGATTGGAGAGTCCGGCGGGCCGCACCATGTCGACCGAGGCGATGGTGTAGCCCTTCTCCATCAGGTCCTTCACGGCCGCCCGGCCCACCTTGCCGCTTCCGCCTGTCACGATGATCATGGTCATGTCCTCTCTTCGGCTTTCCCTCCGGTCTTTACGGGCAGGCACGCCAACAGGGAAGCCCCTTCGACCGGCCTGAGCAGAGGCTGGGCGATCGACGGCACCGCAAGGCCGGATGGCGCAGAACAGGGATTGCGCCGCACTGGCCTGCGCCGCGCGGGCTGGGCTACACTGGACTGCACAACCTGGAGACCTGCCATGCGCGCCCTTGTTCTCGAACGCCAGCACGAACTAGCCCTGCGCGACATCGACCTGCCTCTCGATGTCGGTCCCGGCCTGCTGAAGATCGCCATCCACACCGTGGGCGTCTGCGGCAGCGACGTGCACTACTATACTCATGGCCGCATCGGGCCCTATGTGGTGGAGGCGCCCATGGTGCTGGGCCACGAGGCCTCGGGCACGGTTGTGGAAATGGGAACGGGCGTGACCGGTTTTCGTGTGGGCGACCGCGTCTGCATGGAGCCCGGCATCCCGGACCTGTCCTCGCGGTCCGCCAAGCTTGGCCAGTACAATGTCGATCCCGCGGTGCGCTTCTGGGCAACGCCCCCCGTGCATGGCGTGCTGACGCCCTTCGTCGTCCATCCTGCCGCCTTCACCTTCAAGCTGCCGGACAATGTGTCCTTTGCCGAGGGCGCCATGGTGGAACCTTTCGCTATCGGCATGCAGGCCGCCAGCCGTGCCCGCATCACGCCTGGCGATGTTGCGGCGGTGATCGGGGCAGGCCCCATCGGCATCATGGTGGCGCTGGCGGCGCTGGCC
>JBGSNJ010000345.1:0-1829 GCA_041739715.1 Aestuariivirga sp. | reverse complement strand
GCCGCCGATGTCGAGGGTGCGGATGGTGACGGGCCGCCCGCCCGCCCACTCCACGAAGCGGCGGTAGGCGCGATACTGCTCGTCCTCGTCCGGCAGTGGCGCGCCGTCGCGGAACAGGAACTCCGAGCGCATCAGGCCGATGCCATCGCAGCAGGCGGGATCGATGTGATCGAGCTCGTCCACGCCGGCGACATTGATCGTGACCTGGATACGGGTGCCATCCTTCAGCGCGGCCGGCTTCAGCAGGAAGAAACTGTCGCGGGCCTGTTGGGCGGCATGATCTGCGTGGCGCCGGGCGAGGCGCTCTGCCATCGCCGCATCGGGATCAAGGAGCAGAAGTGCTTCTCCGCCATCGACGATGGCCGGGGAACCTGCCGCCGGATCGGCGCCGCCAAGTCCCACCACCATGGGGATGCCTCGTGCCCTGGCCAGCATGGCCACGTGGCTGGTGCTGCTGCCGCGGCTCAGCGCGATGGCACCGCCCTGCGACCAGTCGATGCCGAGAAAGCGGGTCGGCGGCATGTCCTCGCCGAAATAGACCGCAGCACCCCCGGCCGCCTCCGGGCCTACGCCGAAGAGATGCCTTAGCACGCGGTCGCGGATGTCGCGGAGGTCTTCCGCGCGGGCGCGGAAATACTCGTCGTCGGAGGACTCGTAGCCCAGGATCTCGCCGCCCAGTGCCGCAGACCAGGCCTCATGGGCAGGCGTTCCGCCGGCGATAGCCTCGAGTGCCGGCGCGCGCAGCGCATCGTCTTCCAGCATGGCAAGCTGGAAGGCGAGAATGTCTGCGGCATCGCCGCTGGTCTTCTCCATCAGCGTCACGATCTCCGCCATGGCCGTTTCGATGGATGCTGTCAGCGCCCCCGCCTCCGCCTCCGATGTTCCCGCACGGCGCGTTCGCGACAGTGCCGCATCGATGCGCAGGATGGGACCGGCGAAGATGCCGTCGGAGGCGCAATGGCCCCGGTGCTCACGCGGCGCCATGGTCTCCCGCCTCGTCGAAGTCGCGCTTCACCAGGTCGACGATGGCGGCGACCGCCGCCTCGGCATCATCGCCGCTGGCACGTACCAGCAGCTCGGTGTTCTGCTTCGCCTTCATCGCCATGACCTTGACGATGCTCTTGGCATCGATCCACGGACCGGCTTCGCTGCCGGCAATCTCGATACGGCTCTGAAACCCCTTGGCCAGCTTGGTGAGCTTCACCGAAGGCCGTGCATGCAGGCCCACGTCATGGGTGATGAGAACGCGGGATTGGGCTTCGCTCATTGCGGTGACAGCTCCTCGGCCGTCTTCTTTACTTCGGCCAGGGAGGATCCGCCCCAGGACTCGGTGGCGGCCATCACGGCACCTTCCACCACCGGGGCATTGCAGATCACCACCTTGCCCTGCCGGTCTTCGGGGAGCATCTCGATGGCCATCTCGCTGTTGGTCTCCGCTCCGCCGAGATCGACGAGAATGGCAACGCCGGCCTCCGACCAGGCCTGGTCGATGGCGGTGAGGATCTTCTCCACGCTGGTGCCAAGACCGCCATCCGGATTGCCGCCGCAGAAACCCAGCGGCACGTCATTGCCCACCATCTGGCGCACCATGTCGGCCGCGCCCCTGGCCACGTCCGGCGAATGCGAGACGATGACAATTCCAACTTTGCCGCTCATGCCTCGCCCTCCAGCACGTCGCAGACCGCTTCGATCATGATCTGGCTCGAGCGCGCTCCCGGGTCCATGTGACCGATGGAGCGCTCGCCGAGGAAGGAGGCGCGGCCGCGGATCGCCTTCATTGGCACCGTGGCGGCGGCGCTCTCGGCGGCGAGCTTGCGGATGCTCGCGAA
>JBGSNJ010000332.1:0-5713 GCA_041739715.1 Aestuariivirga sp. | reverse complement strand
ATCGCGAGCGCCGCCAGCACGATCCGCGGCAGGCGCTGGCGCAGCCGCTGGTCAAGGGCGAAGTGGCCGCGCCGATTCAGGGTAAATGCCAGCTGAAAGGCATTTACCCATGCCGCGATGGTGGTACCCATGGCGATGCCGACATGCCCGAAGACCTGCGCCAGGGCAAGGCTCGCGGCGATGTTCACCACCACCGACACGATGGCGAAGCGCATCGGTGTCGCTGTGTCCTCGCGGGCATAGAAGCCCGGCTGGAAGACCTTGATGAGGGCAAAGGCCGGCAGGCCCGCTGCAAAGACCAGCACGGCAGGCGCCACGGCCATGGTGTCGGCCCGGGTGAATGCGCCGTGCTCGTAAACAGTATGGATAATCGGTGCGGGTATGGCCATCAGGGCCATGGCCGCCGGCAAGGTGAGAAACAGCGACAGTTCCAGCGCCCGGTTCTGGCTGGCAAGCGCGGCGGCATCCTTGCCGGCACGGAGCTTGCGCGACAGATCCGGCAGCAGCACCACGCCGATGGCGACGCCGATGACGCCCAGCGGCAACTGGTAGAGGCGATCGGCGTAATAGAGATAAGAGACGGCGCGATCGATGGTTGTGGCGATCATGGTCGCGATCACCAGATTGATCTGGGTGATGCCGCCGGAAATGATGCCGGGAATCGAAAGCCGGATCACCCGGCGCACATCGGGCGTGAGCTTCGGCATGCGCGGCAGGAGCCGCATGCCGGCGCGCCGGCAGGCGATCGCCAGCAGCAGGTACTGCGCGATACCCGCCGCGAAGATTCCCCAGGCAAAGATGTAGCCCGTCGCCGCCGTGTTGCCAGTGCCGAGGTACCAGGCCACGACATTGGCCGCGATCATGACCAGGTTGAGCAGGATCGGTGCGGCTGCCGCGGCGGTGAAGCGGTTGAGGCTGTTGAGCACGCCCGACTGCAGCGCGGTCAGGGAGATGAGGAGCAGGTAGGGAAAGCAGATGCGGGTGAGATCGACGGCGAGGTCGAATTTCGGTGGATCATCGGAGAAGCCTGGCGCGATCACCAGCATGATCAGCGGCATTGCGATCATCGCGACGACCGAGAAGAGCATCAGCCACGTCAGCAGGACGGAAAAGACTTCGATGGCGAAAGCGCGTGCCTTGGCCTCGCCATCGCCTTCGATCTTCTTGGCGAAAAGCGGCACGAAGGCGGAATTGAAGGCGCCCTCCGCAAAGAGCGCCCTGAAGAGATTGGGAAATCGCTGAGCCACGAAGAAGGCCTCGGCGATCGGGCCGGTGCCCAGCGTGAAGGCGATGAGCTGATCGCGCAGGAAGCCGAGGAGGCGGCTGATCAGGGTGAAGCCGCCGACGGTTGCCGCGGATTTGAGCAGCGACATTCAGGCACCGCCCTTCATGCCGCCGCCGGCAGGGCCGGCCTGAGGACGGCGGTCAGCGCATTCTCGATCTGCTTGCGGCGCGGCTCGTTCTCGATCTTCCCGCCAGTGAGATCCGTCACGTAGAAGACGTCGATGGCCTTCTCGCCAAAGGTCGTCACGTGCGCCGAGCCGATATTGAGGTTGAGCCGGTACAGGGCCTCCGTCAGGTCATAGAGCAACCCGAGACGATCGAGGCCATTGATCTCGATGACGGTGAAGCGGTTGGATGACTGGTTGTCGATGATGACGCGCGGCTCGACGGTAAACGCATTGATGCGGGTCCGCGGGCGATAGGCGCGGGCGACCGCCTCCTTGAGCCAGAGTTCGCCGCGCAGCGCCTTTCGAATGATGTCGGCCACGCGTTCGGCACGGCGGCGCTCGTCCTCCTCGGTCTGGAACTCGCGTTGGATCAGAATCGTGTCGAGCGCCATACCGTCGGCGGTGGTGAAGATCTGGGCACCGGCGATGTTGGCGCTTGCCGCCGCACAGGCGCCGGTGATGAGCGCCAGCAGGCGCGGATGATCCGGCGCATAGATGGTGAGCTCGGTGATCGAGGTGAAGGCATCGGTTTCAACCGCGGTGACGACCGTCTTGGGCGCGGCCGTGGCGATCAGCTCCTGATGGCGAATCTGCTTATCGGTGGCCACGCTCAGCCAGTAGGCATCGTAGTGGCGCGCCGCATAGACCTTCTTCTGCTCGTTGCTCCAGTCCGGCATGCGGGCGAAGAAGGCGGCCTGGGCCTCGGCCACGCGGTCGCGGCGCGAGAGTGCCGTATGGCCGCCTGACAGCACTGGCTCAGCCTCGGCATAGAGCGTGCGCAGCAGCTGGCCCTTCCAGCCGTTCCACACGCCAGGCCCCACGGCGCGGATATCGGCGACGGTGAGGATCAGGAGAAGCTTCAGGCGTTCGAGGCTTTGCACGACGGAAGAGAAATCGAGCACTGTCTTGAAGTCATTGAGATCGCGCATCTGCGCCGTTTCGCTCATCAGCAGGTGATGGCGGATGAGCCAGGCCACCGTATCGGTCTCTGCTGGCGTGAGGCCAAACCGGGGTCCGAGTTCCCGCGCGATGCGCTCGCCGGCAATGGAGTGATCCTCCTTGCGGCCCTTTGCGATGTCGTGCAGCAGCACGGCCACATAGAGCGCGCGCTTGCTGGTGACCGTCGGGAAGACAGAAGCGGCAAGCGGGTGATCCTCCGAGAGCTGGCCGCGGTCGATCTGCGCCAGAATGCCGACGGCACGGATCAGATGCTCGTCCACCGTATAGTGATGATACATGTTGAACTGCATCATCGCCACGATGCGGCCGAACTCCGGAATGAAGCGGCCCAGCACGCCGGCCTCGTTCATCATGCGGAGAATAGTTTCCGGCTCGCTTCCCTGGGTCAGCATCTCGAGGAAGATCGCATTGGCCTGCGGGTCGTTGCACACGCTCTTACGGATCAGCGGCAGCGACTTGCGGACCAGCTTCAGCGCATCCGGATGAATCTCCGCGCCCTGGCGGCTGGCGATGGCGAAGAGCCTGATCATGTTCACCGGATCGCGCGAGAAGGCATCCGCATCCTTGGCCAAGATGCGGCCGGACTCGAGGCGGAAGTCCGGGGCGTCTGCAAAGCTTGGCGTGCCGCGCGGGCGGAGGCGGCCCAGCATGCGGCTGAGCGTCGGCGCATCCTTCACCTGCCGGGCCTCCAGACTGGCGCAGAGGATTCGCGTGAGATCGCCCACGTCCTTGGCCACGAGGAAGTAGTGCTTCATGAAGCGTTCGACATGCTTCAGGCCGCCATGCGCCTTGTAGCCGAGCCGCTCGGCGATCTCGGACTGGCGGTCAAAGCTCAGCCGGTCGTCGCCGCGCCCGGCCAGAAAGTGCAGGTGGCATCTGACGGCCCAGAGAAAGTTCTCGCACTTCTTGAAGATCGCCAGCTCTTCGCGGGTAAAGGCGCCCTTTTCGGCGAGCTCGTCGGTGGCGTTGGTGGCGTAGAGGAACTTGGCGATCCAGAACAGCGTGTTGAGATCGCGCAGGCCGCCCTTGCCATCCTTCACGTCGGGCTCGACCAGATAGCGGCTCTCGCCCGACTTGACGAGGCGGAGGTCACGCTCGGCCAGCTTGCCGGCAACGAAGTCCCGCGCGCCCTTGGTCACGATGTCGCGCCGGAAATCATGCACCAGGCGCTCGAAGACGCTGACGTCGCCGCAGATGTAGCGCGCCTCGAGAATGGCAGTGAGGATCGTGGTATCGGTCTTGGCCAGCCGGATGCATTCTTCGATGTTGCGGGTCGCGTGGCCCACCTTCTGGCGCGTGTCCCATAGCGTGTAGAGGATGAACTCGGCGATGCTCTGGACCCGCGGCGACTGGCGCTGCGGCAACACGAAGAGCAGGTCGATGTCGGACCCTGGGGCGAGGGTGCCGCGGCCATAGCCGCCCACCGCGACGATGGCGATGGGTTCGTTGCGGCCCGAGGCTTCCGGCGGGAACAGGGTCATGGCCGCCAGATCGAAGAGCGCCCTGATGAGTTCGTCCTCGACATAGCTGAGGTTCTCGGCGCAGGCGGTACCGTTGCCATTCTTGAGCAGCCGGGCCTCCGCCTCCGTACGCGCTGCCTGCAGCACGGCCTTCAGTTCCTGCACCACGGCAGGGCGAAGGGCGGGCGACGACCTGCCATGCTGGGCACTGAGTGCCTGCAGCTGGCTGCGCAGCGCCGTCACATCGATCAGGGTCTCAGGACTGTCAATCATCGGGAAGCTTTGTCCGGCAGCGCCGCCTTGAGTTCATACAGGAGGGCCAGAGCCTCGCGCGGCGATAGCTCATCCGGCGACAGGGCGGCAAGCTTCTTTTCGATGTCGCTCGGCCCCTGTGGCGCTGCTGCACGTTGCTGGCTGCGGCTGGCGGAGAACAGCGGAAGGTCATCGATCAAGGCTTTCGGCGCCCGGGCCTGCCCGTCCTGTTCCAGCCGCTCGAGGATTTCGCTGGCACGCTCGATCACCGGCAGCGGCAGGCCAGCGAGGCGCGCCACCTGGATGCCGTAGGACCGGTCGGCCACGCCGGGCACGACCTCATGCAGGAAGACCACGTCGCCCTGCCATTCGCACACCCGTACCGTGGCGTTGGCCAGCTGGCCAAGCCGCCCCGCCAGCGCCGTCAGTTCGTGATAATGCGTGGCGAAGAGCGCGCGGCAGCGCGTGACGTCATGCAGCGTTTCGATGGTGGCCCAGGCAATGGAAAGTCCGTCGAAGGTTGCCGTGCCGCGGCCGATTTCATCGAGAATGACGAAGGAACGGTCGGTGGCCTGGTTCAGGATCGCCGCCGTTTCGACCATTTCCACCATGAAGGTGGAACGCCCGCGTGCCAGATCGTCGGCGGCTCCAACCCGGCTGAAGAGCCGGTCGACGACGCCCACGTGGGCAAAATCGGCAGGCACGAAGCAGCCCATCTGCGCCAGCACCACGATGAGCGCGTTCTGCCGCAGGAAGGTGGACTTGCCGGCCATGTTGGGACCGGTGATGAGCCAGAGCCTGCGGCCGTCGCCCGAGAGATGGCAGTCATTGGCGACGAAATTGCTCTCGGCGCGTTCGCGCAGCATGGCCTCGACCACCGGGTGGCGTCCGGCGCGGATCTCGAAGGCCATGGAGGAATCGACCTTTGGCCTCACATAGCGGTTTGTTTCGGCCAGCTCTGCGAGCGACGACGCGACATCGATGGCGGCGATGGCCCCTGCGATGACGGCGATTCTGTCGCGCTGGTCGACCACGCGGGCCGAAAGCGTGGCGAAGATCTCCAGTTCCATTGCCAGTACGTGGTCGCCGGCCGCCGCGATGCGCTGTTCAAGTTCCGCCAGTTCGGTGGTGACGAAGCGCATGGCGCTGGCCACCGTCTGGCGGTGGATGTAGGTGCCGGGCCTTGCCTGCAGCACGCCAGCATGTTGCGCCGTGACCTCGATGAAGTAACCGAGGACATTGTTGTGCCGGATCTTCAGCGACTTGATGCCGCTGTCCTCGGCATATTGCGTCTGCAGTCCGGCAATCACCTGGCGGGTGGCATCGCGCAGTTCGCGATTGGCATCGAGATCGGCGAGATAGCCCGACCGGACGAGGCCGCCATCGCGCGCGAGCAAGGGCAGTTCATCCGCCAGCGCCCGTCTGAGTTCTGCGGCAAGTGCAGCATCAGCAGCGGCAAGCACGGCGCAGGATGCAGCGATGTTCTGCGGCAATCCGCCAAGCCCCTGATGCGCCGACAGGCCGTGTGCCAAGACCATGGCACAGGACAGGCCGTCGCGGATCGCGGCCAGATCGCGCGGGCCGCCGCGG
>JBGSNJ010000369.1:0-9282 GCA_041739715.1 Aestuariivirga sp. | reverse complement strand
CGCCTGGCCCTGTTCGCCCAGCGCGCCTTCGCGGTCGCCCTGACGCAGCGAGCCCTGCGCGCCCTGCATGTTCTCGCCGGCCTCGCCGAAGGATTCCGGCGCATCCATGCCGTTCTGGCCGAACTGGCGCATCAGCTGATCCAGCATCTGCCCAAGGCCCTGCTGGCGGTCGGCCAGATCACCGGGACTGCGGCCGGGACGTGGCTGGCCGCCTTGCTCGCCCTCTTCGCCTTCTTCGCCCTCCTGCTGCATGCGCTGGGTGTCATCCATCAGCTGCTGCTGCTGGCGCAGCAGGTCCGAGAGCTGGTCCAGCATCTCGCCGATCGGGCTGTCGCCCTGCTGCGGCATCTGCTGGGCATTCATCCCGGGCTGCATGTTGCGCAGGATCTCGTCGAGCTGCGACAGCAGATCGCGCGCTGCATCGTTGGCGCCGCTTTCCGCCAGCTTCTCGATCATGTCGAGCATCTTCTGCAGGTCCTGCGGGGTGATGGTCTGGCCCTGCTGTTGCTGCTGCATCGACTGGTTGGGGTCGAGGCCCCCCTGTTCCATGCGCCGCTGCGCCTCTTCCGCCATCGACTGCATGTAGCGGTTCATCGCGTCGCGCAGCTTGTCCATCAGCTCCGCGATGCGTTCCGGCGGAGCGCCTTCGGCAAGCGCGCGCTCCAGCTCCTCGCGGAGTGCGTCGAGTTCGGCCCGGACGTTCGATATGAGCCCTTCTTCGATGCCGACCGCGATCTGCCAGAGCTGCTTGATGGCCTCTCCGATGTCGGCGTCGCTGCGGGCGGCGCGCAGCCGCGAGGTGACCATCGCAATGGCCACATGAGTCCCGCTGTTCTCGATCAGCCCTTCGGGATAAGTCAGGATCAGGCCCAGCATTTCCTCGACCTCTGGCGCATTGTCGGGCTCGAGAATGAGTTCGCGGCGCTGTTCGATCAGGGCGCGGGCCAGCGGCTTGGTGAAGTAGCGTTCCGGCAGGCGGAAGCGTACCGTGCCGCTTGTCCCCTCATGCTTGGCTGCATCGCGGGCGGTCAGTGTCATCTCGACGAAGAACCCTGCCCAGGGATGTTCCGCAACATCCGCAGTGGCGGTTCCGTCCTCGTCCTTGGCGCCTCCGCGCACGCTGATCGGAACCTTGGGCGCCTCGAAGAGGAAGATGCCGTTGCCGCTGAAGCCGATGCCATCGTCCTGCTCGTCGGCGAGCGAGATATCGGTGGTGATGCTGCTTACGCCATAGTCGTCGCTGGCCTTCCAGTCGAATGTCAGCGCGCCGGAGGAATCGCCCGCGGGCGTTCCCACCACATTGACCACGGGCGGCGCATCGGGGATCAGCGTGATGGGCCATTGGGCGACGATGCTGCCGCCGTCCTTGACCACCGCCATGGCGGGACGGGTCAGCAGGGTCTCGGACTGGAACAGCCCATTCTCGAACTTGCTCTTGGGCGACAGGCCCGCGACGTCCGGTCCGGCGCTTCCATCCTCCAGGATCTCGTGGAAACTCAGCGAGGGCTGCGCCGCATTGGTGATGCGCAAGGTGAGAACCGAATCCTCGGGCACCAGAATTTCCGGCTCGGCCTTCAGCCGTTCCACCATGGCCGCGCTGGTCAGGAGGATCGGCGGCTTGGCCGTATGGGCAGGCGGCTTCAGCCAGGCATCCATGACGAGCTGGGGAGCCGCCTGCGGCGATGAAAGCCGGACCGCCTGTACCAGCTGTTGGCCGGGATCGCCGGGTCCCAGCAAGACAGCCGCGACAAGCGCCAGGGCTGCCGGAACGCGCAGCGCGCGAGCGTCAAGGAGGCGCCAGCGCGACTGGGGCGTCCCAACCTGAACTTCGCGTGCGGCCTTCAGCTGGCGGAGCTTGTGTTCTTCCCAGATGGCCTGCTGCAGCTCGTCGGCCTCGGGCCCGGCGAGCTGGTCATCGAGGCCGGTCACCGGGCGGTGCGACAGGCCGGACTTGGCTTCGATCCGCCGCATGGCCTCATACCGGCTCGGCCAGGCGACCCGGAAAAGATCCTTCAGCGAAAAGAGAAATCCCAGGGCCATGGCCAGAAGGCCGCCCAGGCGCACCACTTCGGGCAGGTTCGGCAGCACGCCCGAAAAGATCACTGCGAGACCGGCACAGGCGATCACCAGCGGCCAGAGCAGGGCCGCCCAGACGCGTTCGAAAGCGATGGCGGCGCGGGCCAGCGCGATCTTTCGCTTCAGGTGCTTCGAACCAGCCTCGATCATGATCAACATGTACTATGACAGCTGGGCCGAATTGTGCCCAGAAGGTTGTGATCACGATTACGCCAGCGGGAAAATCCGGGATCAGTCCTGCCAGGGCGCCAGGCGGTCCAGGCCGATGAGTTCGTCATAGCTCTGGCGCGGTCTGACCAAGGCCCAGTTCTCACCCTTAACCAGAACTTCCGGCACCAACGGTCGCGTATTGTAAGTGCCGGACTGCACGGCCCCATAGGCTCCGGCCGTCATGATGGCCAGAAGATCCCCCTGCTCAAGCTGCGGAAGCGTCCGAGATTTCGCGAGATAGTCGCCGGACTCGCACACGGGCCCCACCACGTCGGCCACCATGGTGTCGCCGGACGACGGTTCGGCGACCGGGATGATCTCATGGTAGGCGTCATAGAGCGTCGGGCGGATCAGATCGTTCATCGCCGCGTCCTGGATCACGAAGTGCTTCTGCGTGCCATCCTTCACGTAGATCACGCGCGACACCAGGATCCCGGCATTGCCGACGATCATGCGGCCGGGCTCCAGCACATATCTCAGTCCGAGATGGCCGAGCGTGCGCTTCACCATGGCGGCATATTCATCCGGATGCGGCGGCACGTCATTGGTGCCGCGATAGGGCACGCCAAGTCCGCCGCCCAGGTCCAGGTGGCGGATGTTGTGGCCGCGGCCCTTCAGATCGGCCGTCAGGTCGGCCATCAGCTTGAAGGCCTTTTCGAAGGGCTCGAGTTCGGTGATCTGGCTTCCGATATGCATGTCGATACCGGCCACGTCGATTCCGGGCAGCGCCGCAGCACGGGCATAGACGTCGACCGCATGGCGATAGGAGATGCCGAACTTGTCCTCCGCCTTGCCGGTGCTGATCTTGTGGTGGGTCTTGGCGTCCACGTCCGGATTGACCCGGATCGACACATGGGCGCGCTGGCCGGTGCGCTGCGCCACCCGCGACAGCAGATCGAGCTCCGGCTCCGATTCGACGTTGAAGCAGGCGATGCCCTCCTTCAGCGCAAGGGCCATCTCGCGGGCCGTCTTGCCGATACCGGAGAACACCACCTTGCGGGCCGGGACCCCGGCGGCAAGGGCGCGCCGCAGCTCTCCTTCCGACACCACGTCCATGCCTGCACCGAGGGTGGCCATAGTTCGGATCACGGCCTGGTTGGAATTCGCCTTCATCGCATAGCAGATCATATGGTCGGTGCCTGCGAAGGCTTCGGCCATCACCTTGAAATGCCGCTCCAGGGTGGCGGTGGAATAGCAGTAGAAGGGCGTCCCGATTTCCTCGGCAAGCTGCTTGAGGTTCACGTCCTCGGCATGCATCACGCCGTCCCGGTAAGCGAAATGATGCATGGCTACTGGGTCTGCGTGCTGCCCGGCGGCGGCTCTGGATCTCCCTTGATGCCGCAGCCTGCAAGGCCGAGCGCGAGAGCAATGACGATGATGATGGTCTTCATGAAGATACCCTATCAGGTTTTCAGCAGCTTGAGCCAGCGCCGCGCTTCCTTGCGCACATTTTTCGGTGCGGTGCCGCCGTAGCTGGTGCGCGAGGCCACCGAGTTTTCCACTGTCAGCACCTTGTAGACGTCCCGCGTGATCCGCGGTTCCACCGACTGCATCAGCTTCAGCGGCAGCTCAGGCAGGTCGCAGCCCTCGGTCTCCGCCAGCGCCACCAGGCTTCCGGTCACGTGATGGGCCTCGCGGAACGGCATCTTCAGTGTGCGGACGAGCCAGTCGGCGAGGTCGGTCGCCGTCGAGAAGCCGGCCGCCGCCGCCTTCCGCATCTCCTCGGCGTTGGGCGTCAGGTCGCGCACCATGCCGGCGGTCGCCGCAAGGGCCAGCGACATGTTGTCGAAGGCGTCGAAGGCCGGTTCCTTGTCTTCCTGCATGTCCTTCGAATAGGTGAGCGGCAGGCCCTTCATCACGGTCAGCAGCGCGGTCAGCGCGCCGATGATGCGCCCGGGCTTGGCGCGGACCAGTTCGGCCGCATCGGGATTGCGCTTCTGCGGCATGATCGATGAGCCGGTCGTGAACTTGTCGGAGAGCTTCACGAAGCGGAACTGCGAGGTCGACCAGATGACGATCTCCTCGGCCAGCCGCGAAAGGTGCGTGGCGCAGATGGCGCAGGCCGAAAGCGTCTCCAGCGCGAAGTCGCGATCGGCCACGGTATCGAGCGAATTACGGGTCGGCCGGTCGAAGCCCAGCGCCCTGGCCGTCGCGTGGCGGTCGATGGGGAAAGAGGTGCCGGCCAGCGCCGCGGCGCCCAGAGGGTTCTCGTTCATGCGCCTGCGGGCATCGGCGAGCCGTGAGCGATCCCGCGCCAGCATTTCCACGTAAGCAAGGCAGTGGTGGCCGAAGGTGACCGGCTGAGCCACCTGCAGATGCGTGAAGCCCGGCATGATGGTGGCGGCATGCGCCTCGGCCTTTTCGGCCAAGGCCAGCTGGAGGTCCTTCAATTGAAGGTCGAGATGATCGATCGTGTCGCGCACATAGAGTCGGAAGTCGAGCGCCACCTGGTCGTTGCGCGAGCGCCCTGTGTGCAACCGTCCGGCCGCCGGGCCGATCAGCTCCTTGAGGCGCGATTCGACGTTCAGGTGAATGTCCTCCAGGGCGCGCGAGAAGGTGAACGTACCGTCCTCGATCTCGCGTGCGATGGCATCGAGGCCCTTGCGGATCCCGGCGGCGTCGGTCTTGCTGATGATCCCCTGCGCCGCCAGCATCGCCGCATGGGCCTTGGAGCCGGCGATGTCCTGTGCGAAGAGGCGCTGGTCGAAGCCGATCGAGGCGTTGATTTCCTCCATGATCGCGTCCGGCCCGGAGCGGAATCGGCCGCCCCACATCTTGTTGGTCATCGAATTTCCTTCTTCACAGCCGAAAAGCGCGGATCATGAGCAAAGCGAAAGCACCTGGACCCCTGGGACAGATCGCGGCGGGCCTCGCCGTCATCGCCGCAATCACGGGCATTTACTTGTTTCAGGCCGAGGGGCGCAAGGCCGGACCGGAGAGTCAGGCGGCCTCCCCATCCGTCCCCGGCTCGTCCGGTATCTCGAAGGACCTCGCCACCGGCAGCCTTGCCGCCTTCCTGGTGAAGCCGGACCGGCCCGCCCTGGCCGATGCGGCATTCCAGGACGCCGAGGGCAAGCCGCTGAAGCTGAGTGACTGGAAGGGCCGGGTGGCGCTGGTCAATCTCTGGGCCACGTGGTGCGCGCCATGCCGCAAGGAGATGCCGGACCTGGCAAAGCTCCAGAAGGAACTGGGCTCGGACGACTTCGAGGTGGTGGCGATCAGTGTCGACCGCAAGGGCGCGGAAGCCTCGGCGGCCTTTCTGAAGGAAACCGGTGCCGACAGTCTCCGGCTCTACGTCGAGCCGACGACCGCCATCCTCAACGACATCCAGGCCCTTGGGCTTCCGGCCACCGTCCTGATCGACCGTCAGGGCCGCGAAATCGGTCGCCTGCTGGGACCGGCGGACTGGGCCAGTCCCGAAGCCATCGCCCTGGTCAAGGCCGCGCTGGCTGAACCGAAGTGATCCGCGCTGACATCCTCGCGCGTGGCCCCCGGCCAGCCTGACGGCCTGGGCCCTCAGCGTTCCAGGACAAGGATGTCCAGCTTCGATTCGTATTGCGGCTCGGGAAACATCAGGACGATGCGGTTTGGATCCCGCCGCTCGGCGAAGGCGACCTGGTTTTCCGTCGCATCCTGTCCATACTTGCGAGGCGCTTCGCCCGCGACATGCCCGGCGCCGACATAGGTCAGCCGGGTGGGGCCGTCGTCATAAAAGCGACCTTGCGTCCGCTGCGACCCGCTGGTCTTTTCGAGGAACCAGCCCACGGCGTCTTCGCTCCAGTTGCATTTGAACCGGGGATAGACGGTCAGCGGCAGGGTGCCGCCCACCTTGATCACACGGCAGGACCACGCGCCCAGCGGGTTCCCCATGGGCATCGCCTGGCCCGCCAGGGCCTTGTCCAGAACGGCCACATCGGCCGGATCGCCGCCAGCCCGGGCCTCCTTGAGGGCAGCCGCCGAAGATTGGTCGAAATTGGCGAGCCGGGCCTTGTCGAAAGGGGTAAGGATCTGGTCGAGCACGCCATCAGCCCGGGCCGGGGAGGCAAGCACCAGGACGGTGGCGAGGGTGGCAAACAGGGTCTTCATGGCCCATATGCTGGCAGGGTGCCCGAAAGGTTGCAAGACGGGCCTGTTTTCAATTTCCCCAAGGAAAACAACGAAGCCGATTGCCCCTTTTGCCGCAATCTGAATCTGTGGTAGGGAAACCCCCGGCGCGAGGGGGACTTGCAGGGTCCTGCTGTCCTGCCGTCGGAACAGAAAACAAGCAAGGACGATAGACAAATGAGTGATGTGGCTGAGCGGGTGAAGAAGATCGTCGTCGAGCATCTCGGCGTCGACGCCGATAAGGTCAAGCCGGAAGCGAGCTTCATCGACGATCTCGGCGCGGACAGCCTCGACACGGTCGAGCTGGTCATGGCTTTCGAGGAGGAATTCGGCATCGAGATTCCCGACGATGCGGCTGAAACCATTCAGACCGTCGGCGATGCGGTGAAGTTCATCGAAAAGAGCTCCGCCTGATCGGCGGATGCCCCGGCCTCCCGAGGAGTGCCGGATCTGAGTAAGTCTTACGCGGAGGCAGGGGGTTCAAGTCAACCTGCCGCCGCGTTTTCATATAGAAAGGACAGTCGCGCATGCGCCGCGTTGTAGTAACCGGTCTCGGAATGGTCTCCCCCCTGGCCACCGGCGTCGAGGAAACCTGGAGCCGGATGATTGCCGGGCATTCGGGTGCGGGCAGGATCACCCGCTTCGATGCCTCCGACCTGCCATGCCAGATTGCCTTCGAGGTGAAGCGCGGCGACGGCAGCAACGCGTCCTTCAACCCGGAACAGTGGATGGACCACAAGGAAATCCGCCGCTACGACGACTTCATCATCTATGCCATGGCCGCGGCGAAGCAGGCCATGAAGGATTCCGGCATCGAACTGAAGACCGAGGATGAGCGCTGCCGGGCCGGCGTTCTCGTCGGCTCGGGCATCGGCGGCCTGAGCAACATCGCCGACACCACCATCCTGATGGAGACCAAGGGTCCCCGCCGTATCAGCCCCTTCTTCATTCCAGGGTCTCTGATCAACCTGGCCGGTGGGCTGATTTCGATCGAATTCGGCTGCAAGGGCCCCAATACCGCCGTCGTGACGGCGTGTTCGACGGGATCGCATGCCATTGGCGATGCGGCCCGCATCATTGCGCTGGACGATGCCGACGTCATGATCGCAGGGGGCGCCGAATCGGCGATCTGCCGAATCGGCATTGCCGGCTTCATCGCCTGCAAGGCCCTGGCCACCAGGTTCAACGATGCGCCGGAAAAGGGATCGCGCCCCTATGATGCCGATCGCGATGGTTTCGTGATGGGCGAGGGGGCTGGCGTCCTGGTGCTTGAGGAACTGGAGCATGCGCGGGCGCGCGGCGCAAAGATCTATGCCGAAGTCGTCGGCTACGGCATGTCGGGCGACGCCTATCATGTGACCGCGCCCGCGCCCGATGGTGACGGCGCCTTCCGCTGCATGCAGGCCGCTCTCAAGCGCGCCGGCCTTCAGGCTCACGAAATCGACTATGTGAATGCGCACGGCACCTCCACGCCGCTGGGCGACGAGATCGAGCTGCGCGCCGTGGAGCGCCTCATGGGCAATCGCATCGAGGGCCTGACCATGTCCTCGACCAAATCCGCGGTCGGCCACCTGCTGGGCGCCGCCGGTGCGGTGGAGGCGATCTTCTCGATCCTCGCCATGCGCGACGGCATCTGCCCGCCGACCCTCAACCTCGACAATCCCTCGGTCGAGACGCAGGTTGACCTGGTCCCGCACGTGGCGAAGAAAAAGAGCATCAACACAGTTCTGTCGAATTCTTTTGGTTTCGGTGGTACCAATGCATCACTGGTCATGCGTCGCTACGACGCCTGACCCGACACGGAGACAGGCTTGACCAATTCCAGCGAGCCTCAGCGCGTCCCCGAACCCAAGCTTCCGCGCAAACGGCGGTCGGCCATCTCACGTGTGTTCAGGTCGCTGTTCCTGCTCGGCCTGCTGGCGGCCGTCGTGGCGGGTATCGGCGCCTTCTATGCCTATCAGCAGTTCACGCTTCCCGGACCTCTCGCGGGAAACAAGGTGGTGGTCATCGAGCGTGGGCTGGGCACGCCCGAGATCGCCGCCCAGTTGCAGGATGCGGGCGTCATCGGCGATGCGCGGGTCTTCTCGGCGATGGCCTTTGCCACCGGCGCGCGCGGCAAACTGAAGGCGGGAGAGTACGAATTCGCCAAGGACGAGTCGATGCGCGACGTCATGGCCAAGATCGCGGCCGGCCGCTCCATCGGCTACAAGATCAGCATTCCCGAAGGCTGGACGAGCGAGATGGCCGTCGCCCGCCTGATGGAGAACGAAATCCTGACCGGCGATATCACGGCGATACCCACCGAAGGCGCCATCCTGCCGGACACCTACGTGTTCAAGCGCGGCATGACCCGCCAGAAACTGCTGGAGGACATGCAGGCTGCCCAGGACGAGTTGCTTGAAAAGATCTGGGCCTCACGGCGTCCCGACCTCGGACTGAAGTCCAAGGAGGAACTGGTCGTGATGGCATCCATCGTCGAGAAGGAAACGGCGCTGGCTGACGAGCGGCCGATGGTCGCCTCCGTCTTCATGAACCGCCTGAAGAAGGGCATGCGGCTTCAGTCCGATCCCACCATCATCTACGGAATCGTGGGCGGCAAGGGAAAGCTCGACCGGGCCTTGACGCGCACCGATATCCGCACGCCCACGCCCTACAATACCTATACCATCGGCGGCCTGCCGCCTGGTCCGATCGCCAATCCCGGCCGCGCCGCGCTCGAGGCCGTAGCCAATCATCCGAACACGGACTATCTCTTCTTCGTCGCCGACGGCTCGGGCGGCCATGCCTTCGCCAGCACGCTCGAGGAGCATAACCGCAACGTCGCCAACTGGCGACGCCTGGTCAGTGCGGAAGAGGCCAGCGCCGCAGCCGAGGTGGAGTCGGAAACGCTGG
>JBGSNJ010000307.1:0-2816 GCA_041739715.1 Aestuariivirga sp. | reverse complement strand
GATGAGATTATCGACGCGGCGCTCGATGCTGTCCTCGTCGCCCTCGGCGCCACCAAGATTCTCCGCCGCCTCCATCTTGAACCAGGTTCCCCAGACAGGCATCTCGCGGCCGCCATGCAGCGCGATGTCGGCGCGGCCATCAATCACATCGGCAAGCTTATCGCGCGGGAAGGTCCCGCCGTTGCGGGCAGAGAGCTTGGTCAGGTCGGGCGACGGCGCGCTGAGACCGAAGGACTTGGGGCCGTCACCCTTGCCCTCCTCGCCATGGCATTCGGCGCAATACATGCGGAAATCGGCCTCTGCCGAAACGCCGGCGTTGGTGCCGCTCTCCTGGGACTGTGCAGGCAGGATGGCCAGAATGAACATCGGGATGATGGCTAGGGTGCGCGCAAGCATGGAGTGCTCCAGATCATGAGTCGCCCGTTCGTTCTTCCCGGCAGCAAGGCTAGCAGGACTTCGCCTGCCTTACCATCCGGGAAGCAATTGTCCGGTCTGCGCATTGCCGGGCTGGGCGCGATGGGTCTATGTCCCGATGCTCGCAAGGGAAGGATCGTTTCATGGCTGCCAATCCCCGCATTGCGTTCATCGGCGCGGGCTCCACCGTCTTCATGAAGAACATCGTCGGCGACATCCTGCAGCGCAAGGCGACGGCCGGTGCCACCCTTGCGCTGATGGACATCGATGCCGCGCGGCTGGCCGAGTCGGAAATCGTCGCCCGCAAGCTGATCGCCAGCCTGGGCGTGCCGGCGAGGATCGAGACCCACCCCGACCGCCGCCGCGCACTGGCGAAGGCGGATTTCGTCATCGTCGCCTTCCAGATCGGCGGCTACGAGCCCTGCACGGTGACGGACTTCGAGGTGCCGAAGCGCTTCGGCCTGCGTCAGACCATTGCCGATACGCTGGGGGTGGGCGGCATCATGCGCGGCCTGCGCACGGTGCCGCATTTGTGGGCCGTCTGCGATGACATGATGGAACTCTGTCCCGATGCGATCCTGCTGCAATACGTGAATCCGATGGCGATCAACACCTGGGCGATCGCCGCCAAGTATCCGGCGGTCCGTCAGGTGGGTCTGTGTCACTCGGTGCAGGGCACCGCGAAGGAACTGGCCGACGATCTCGGCATCCCGCTCGGCGAGATCCGCTACCGCGCCGCCGGTATAAACCACATGTCCTTCTTTCTGCAGTTCGAACATCGCCAGGCGGACGGAAGCCATGTCGATCTCTATCCGGCACTGAAGCGCGGATACCGCGAGGGCCGCCTGCCGACCAAAGCCAATCTGGCGACGCGCTGCCCCAACCGGGTGCGCTATGAAATGATGATGCGGCTGGGTTACTTCGTGACCGAGAGCTCCGAGCACTTCGCCGAATACACGCCATACTTCATCAAGGACGGGCGTCATGACCTGATCGCGAAGTTCGGCGTTCCGCTGGACGAGTATCCGCGACGCTGCATCGAGCAGGTCGAGGCGTGGAAGGCGGAAGCCGAGGCCTATCGCACGGCCGAAACCATTGCCGTGAAGGCCAGCCACGAATATGCATCCGACATCGTGAACTCCGTCTGGACCGGAGAACCCTCGGTGATCTACGGCAATCTCCGCAACAATGGCTGCATACCCTCGTTGCCTGCGGATTGCGCAGCGGAAGTGGCCTGCCTCGTCGACGATCGCGGCATCCAGCCCACCTATGCCGGCAGCCTGCCGCCGCAGCTCACCGCGCTGATGCGGACCAACATCAACGTGCAGGAGCTTACCGTCGCAGCCCTCCTGACCGAAAACCGCGAGCATATCTATCACGCCGCCATGCTCGATCCGCATACGGCGGCGGAGCTGGACCTCGACCAGATCTGGAGCCTGGTGGACCAGCTCATCGATGCCCATGGCAACTGGCTGCCGGCCTGGGTTCGCCGCTGAAGCTGCATTTGCCCTTGCGGGTCCAACGCCATCTATTGTAGGCCCTAGGCCGCAGGGCGGGGTCCTGTAACCATTGGGAAGACGGGATGCTTGAATCGCTGCTGACGGGTGAAGCGCTCTGGGCCTTTGCCCAGGTTGTCATGATCGACCTTGTGCTGGCGGGCGACAATGCGGTGGTCATCGGCCTCGCGGCGGCCGGCCTGCCCAAGGATCAGCGCAACAAGGCGATCTTCGTCGGCATCATTGCGGCAACCGTGCTGCGTATCGCCTTTGCCAGCGTCGCCACCCAGCTGCTGGAAATTCTCGGCCTTCTGCTCATCGGCGGCATTCTGCTGCTCTGGGTCTGCTGGAAGATGTGGCGCGAGCTCATGCAGGCGCGATCCCAGCAGATGGGTGCCGAAGCGGTCACCGGCGTCGATCTCAATGCGGATGGCACGGTGGCGGCCGGAGCGCCGCGCAAGACATTCCGCCAGGCAGCCTGGCAGATCATCGTGGCCGATGTCTCGATGTCGTTGGACAATGTTCTTGCCGTTGCCGGCGCCGCGCGGGAGCATCCCATGGTTCTCATCTTCGGCCTGGCGCTTTCCATCGCGCTCATGGGCTTTGCGGCCTCCTTCATCGCCAAGCTGCTGCAGAAGCATCACTGGATCGCCTATGTCGGCCTCGCCATCATCCTCTACGTGGCCCTGGAGATGATCTATCGCGGCGCCATGGAGCTCTATCCGGTTGCCATGCAGGTGGCCTCCTGAGGCCGGCGCTTGACACTGCACCCCGGCTCGGGTGAATCCGCCCGTCATGCCCCTGGAAATCTTCTCGCTTGCCGGACGGCGTGCCCTGGTCACGGGTGCCAGCCGCGGCATTGGCCGTGCCATTGCCCTTGGCCTGGCGGGAGCGGGCGCCGACCTC
>JBGSNJ010000277.1:0-6960 GCA_041739715.1 Aestuariivirga sp. | reverse complement strand
TTCATCAGGGTGGCGACGGTGCGGTCGGCAGCGGCCACGTCGAGCGTGCCATCGGAGCCTTCGGTGAGCTTGTTGATCTCGCCCATCATGCGCTTCTGATGCTCGATGGTCTGGGCGCCCGAGGCGTCATTGTCGATGACGATCTGGGCCGCCTCGTCACCATTGGCGCGGGCGTAGTCCCAGCCCTTCATCGAGGCCGCGACGAACTTGGCCATGGTGTCGACGAAGGCCGGATCCTTGAGCTTGTCTTCAAGCACATAGAGGCCGTCCTCCAGCGTGGCCACGCCCTGGTCCTCGTACTTGAAGACCACCAGCTGGTCGGCGGGGATGCCGGCGTCGATGACCTGCCAGTATTCGTTGTAGGTCATGGTCGAGATGCAGTCGGCCTGCTTCTGGATCAGCGGGTCGACGTTGAAGCCCTGCTTGATCACGGTCACGCCATCGGCGCCGCCGGTGGTCGGAATGCCGAGTGTGCTCATCCAGGAAAGGAAGGGATATTCATTGCCGAAGAACCAGACGCCCAGCGTCTTGCCCTTGAAGTCTTCCGGCTTGGTGATGCCGGTTTCCTTGCGGCAGGTGAGCATCATGCCCGACTTCTTGAAGGGCTGGGCGATGTTGACAACGGGCGAGCCCTTCTCGCGCGTGGCCAGCGCGGACGGCATCCAGTCGACCACCACATCGGCGCCGCCCCCGGCCAGCACCTGCTGCGGGTTGATGTCGGGACCGCCCGGCATGATGGTGACGTCGAGGCCGGCGTCCTTGTAGAAGCCCTTTGCCGCGGCGACGTAGTAGCCGGCGAACTGCGCCTGGGTCACCCACTTGAGCTGCAGCTTAACCGCCTCGGCCCAGGCGAAGGTTCCGCTGACCAGAAGCGCCCCGGCGGCCGCGGCCGCCATCAGAAATTTCTTCATCCTGTCTCTCTCCTCTGTTCTTCTTTCTGTCGTGCCGCCTACCTGCGGTAGGACGGATGCCAAAAGGTCACCACGCGCTCGAGAGCGACAAGGAGACCGTAGAAGGCCGAGCCCGTCAGTGCTGCCACTGCGATCTCGGCCCAGACCATGTCCAGCCCCAGTCTGCCAACTTCCGTGGAAATGCGAAAGCCCATGCCGACGATGGGTGTGCCGAAAAACTCGGCGACGATGGCCCCAATCATGGCGAGAGTCGAGTTGATCTTCAGGGCGTTGAAAATGAAGGGCATGGCGGCCGGAAGGCGCAGCTTGACCAGCGTCTGCCACCAGGATGCGCCGTAGCTCTGCATCAGGTCGCGTTCCAGGTGGCCCGAGGCCTGCAACCCCGCAACGGCATTCACCAGCATGGGGAAGAAGGTCATGACCACGACCATGGCGGCCTTGGAGGGCCAGTCGAAGCCGAACCACATGACCAGGATGGGCGCCACGCCGACGATAGGAAGTGCCGCCACCAGATTGCCCAGCGGCAGAAGCCCGCGGCGCAGGAAAGGGATGCGGTCGCAGAGAATGGCCACCAGGAAACCCGAGAGCGAGCCGATGATCCAGCCGGGAATGACGGCACGGAGCACGGTCTGGACGAAATCCACCCAGAGGATGGGCAGCGACGTGATCAGCTTGGCCCAGATGTCGGACGGGGCCGGCAGCAGCACGGCCGGAACGTTGAAACCCTTCACGATCAGCTGCCAGAGGACCAGCACGGAAATCCCGAAGAGCGCCGGATAGATGAGGTCTGTCGCCTGAAAGCGCTTCATGGCCGGGCCCCCATGCGCTTCAACACGATGCGTTCGGCCACGCCCACCAGCCAGACCAGGCCAGCGGCAAGGAAGGAGCCCATGAAGAGCGCCGCCCAGATCTGTACCGTCTGGCCATAATAGGAGCCCTGCAGCAGGCGCGCGCCGATTCCGGCGATGGCGCCGGTGGGCAGTTCGCCGACGATCGCCCCGGTGAGCGCGATGGCCACCGCGACCTTCAGCGACGTGAACAGGAAGGGCACGGAGGACGGGAACCGCAGCTTCCACAGAACGTCCGAAGCGCTGGCATTGTAGGTCTGCATCAGGTCGAGCTGCATCGGATCGGGCGAGGTGAGCCCTTTCACCATGCCGATGGTGACCGGGAAGAAGCAGAGATACATCGAGATGAGCGACTTGGGCAGCAGCCCGGTGAAACCCAGCGAGCCCAGCACCACAATGACCATGGGCGCAATGGCCAGGATCGGAATGGTCTGCGACGCGATGATCCAGGGCATGAGGCTCTTGGACAGGAAGGTCGAATGCACGATGGCAATGGCCAGCGCGATGCCGAAGAGCGAGCCCAGAACGAAGCCAAGCAGCGTGGAGGAGAGCGTCACCCAGCCGTGATAGAGCAGCGACTTCACCGCCCAGGGCTTGACCATGAAGACGGCATTCCACAGTTCCATGATGATCTGATGCGGTGCCGGAATGACCGGACGCTTCTCGTTCCACGAGTAGTAGAGGATATCCGCCGCGCCACCGCCGGCCGCCGCGATCTTGGACTCGGTGACCACCCAGTTCATCGGGATGGCGGCGATGTACCAGACGACCAGGATGACGAGGCAGATGACAGCGACGGGGAAGGCGTTGCCTTCACCCCGTGCCGGCAAGGATGGCACCGCGGCGGCTTCAGTCTTCATAGGAATGCCCGGCCTTGAGACCCTCGCGGACCCGGTGAGCGACCGCGAGGAATTCCGGCGTCTCGCGCATGTCGAGCGTCCGGTTACGCGGGAAGTTCGTCTCGATGATGTCGATGATGCGGCCGGGCCTCGGGCTCATCACCACGATCCTGGTGGACAGGAACACGGCTTCAGGGATGGAATGGGTCACGAAGACCACGGTCTTGCCGGTGCGATCCCACAATTCCAGGAGCTGCTGGTTCAGCTTGTCGCGCACGATCTCGTCGAGCGCGCCGAAGGGTTCGTCCATCAGCAGCAGCTTGGGATCGAAGGCCAGCGCGCGGGCGATGGAGACGCGCTGCTGCATGCCGCCCGAGAGCTGCCAGGGAAACTTCTTCTCGAAGCCCGCGAGGTTGACCAGTTCCAGATTGCGGCGAATGCGACCGGCCGCATCGTCGAGCCCCATGATCTCGAGTGGGAGAGCGACATTGCGCTCCACCGTGCGCCAGGGGTAGAGCGCGGGTGCCTGAAACACATAGCCATAGGCACGCTTGAGCCGCGCGTCCTGCGGGCTCATGCCATTGACGCTGATCCGCCCGTCGGTGGCCTGCTCCAGATCGGCGATAACGCGCAGCAGCGTGGTCTTGCCGCAACCGGAGGGACCGATGAAGGAGACGAACTCACCTTCCGCTACCGTGAGATTGACCTTCGACAGGGCATAGACCGGGCCGTCGGCAGTCTGAAAGGTCAGACTCACGTCTCTGGCCTCGATCACGGCTGCAGCCGTCATGCGCGCTCCCCCGATCTTCTTATTGTTTCGGGAAACGCTATCCGTACTTGACCAGCCGATCAAGAATTTAGAAAGTGACGGCATGTCACAGGCGAGACCGACGGCGACGCGCAAGACCAGAATTCAGGCGCAGAATGAAGAGCTGATCCTTGCCGCCGCGCTGGATGTCTTCTCATCACTTGGCTACCGCGGATCGACGGTCGATCAGATTGCCGCAAAATGCGGCCTGTCCAAACCCAATCTCCTCTATTACTTCCGCCGCAAGGAAGACATCTATTTTGCCGTTCTCGAGAAGATCCTCGCCGAGTGGGGCGACACGCTGAAGTCGCTCGATCCACAAGGAGACCCGATCGAGGAGATCGGGTCCTACATCAGGCAAAAGCTGCGCCTGTCGCGTGACAACCCGCGCGCCTCGCGGCTCTTCGCCAACGAGATCCTGCAAGGCGGCGCAGCCATAGGTGACTTTCTCAAGGGTCCGGTCCGCGTGCTTCTGCACGAGAAGGCTGCCGTCATCGCAGAGTGGGTCCGGGAAGGCCGGATCAATCCGATCGACCCCCACCATCTCATCATCGCGATCTGGGCCACGACCCAGCACTATGCCGATTTCGACGTTCAGCTGCGCGCCGTGCTGGACGAGCGCGAAAGGTCGCTGGAGGCAGCCGAACGCACCCTCATCGCGCTGTTTTGCGACGGCTTGCGGCCGCGCCTTCCAGGATCGCAGTAATCATGCCAACCATGAAGGATGTGGCGAAGGCGGCGGGCGTGAGCATCGCCACGGTTTCGGCGACCTTGTCCGGCGCCTCCTATGTGAGCCCGGAACTGCAGGCACGCGTGAATGCAGCGATTGCGGCGCTCGGCTATGAACGCAATTCCATGGCCAGCGGCCTGAAACGCGGACGCTCCTCGCTGATCGGACTCATCGTCTCGGACGTCACCAATCCCTTCTTCACCGAACTCGTCGATCACGTCCAGAAGCATGCCCAGCACGCCGGTTATTCTGTCCTGCTCGGCATCAGCGACCACTCGGTGACGCGCGAGCGCGAACTGCTTCGCCTGATGCGATCGCATCAGGCGGCGGGCACCATCATGTGTCCTGCTGGCAACTCGGGCGATTACGCACCGCAGGGACTCAGCCTTGGACACATGAGACTGGTGGCTGTGGACAATGCTGCGGCTGAACTGCCTTTCGACACGGTGACGATGGACAACACGCTCGCGGCAGAAATGGCGACTCAGCACATCCTGTCCTTCGGCCACCGGCAGGTGGCGACCGTCGCGGGCTTTGCCACGCAGACAGTGAGCCAGCGGCGCCTCGAAGGCTTTCTCCAGGCCATGGCGGCCAAGGGTCTTTCCGTCGATCTCCGCTTCATCTGCCGGGGCGACTTCCGCATCGAGGAGGCCTACCGCGCCTGCCGCGATCTGCTGGCGCGAAAGCCCTGGCCCACCGCCATCTTTGTGGCCAACAACCTGATGCTAATCGGCACCATGCAGGCGCTGGCGGAAGCCGGCCTGCGCGTGCCGCAGGACATGTCGGTGGCCAGCATCGACGACTTTCCCTGGGCCGCGGCCTTCCATCCCGGACTGACTGTGGTGCGCCAGCCGATCGCCCGCATGGCTTCGGCGGCGCTGACCTGCCTGACCGAGCGCCTGGCCGGGGACGATGCCCCGCCGCGACACACGGATTTCGCGCCGGAACTTGTGGTCCGTCAATCCTGCGCCCCGCCGGCTGCTCGCTGAGGCCCGTCTTCCAACTGTGGAAATCCCGTGGCGGATCACTGCGCTCACGGGCCTTTGCGAAACTGTTTGGCGGCTTGAACGATGTTTGAATCCGCGCCACAAATCCACCTGTAATATATTGTTTTATATATGTTTTCTTCCGATCTGACCGTGAACGGGGTTGATTCGATTCTGGCGGGTGGAGGGCTATCTTGATGACATCGGACGCGGCATTCGCTGACCGAAAGAGATACCCGAAACCTCAAACCCCGAAGGAGTTCGCCATGAAGACCATCGTCCTGAGCCTCGCCGTCCTGACCACCCTGTCGTCTGCCTCCTATGCCTCGTGGCGCGACCGCACGCCGAACGAGAGCCGCTTCGGTTTCGCCAATGAGCAGGCGTCCGAAACCTCGGGCACCATGGATCTGCAGACCGAGGGCTTCATGGTCGAAGGTGCTGCCAGCACCCCGGCCATGCCTGGCGCCGGCAAGAACGTCGATCCCTATCGCTTCAACTGGGGCGGCCGTTCGTAAGCTCAAACCAGAAGCACCAGAGAGCCGGCTGCCAGCGCCGCCGGCTCTTGCCCGTTCAGCCTCAATGCAGGGCAGCAGCATTCATGACCGGAACGGCACCCGCTGCAACGGCCGCGTGAAGCGCTGCGGTCTGCGGCAGGATGCGGGTGATGTAGAACTCGGCACCAGCCAGCTTGGCGGACGTGAAGGCATCATCGCCAGCGGCCACGGCAAGGCGAGCCATGCGGGTCCAGAGATAGCCGAGCGCAGTCAACGCGAAAAGCCGCAAGTATTCGGAGGCTGCGGACCCCACTTCGGCCGGATCGGACGCGCGAAGGTGCAGCAGGCTGGTTGACTCCTTCAACAGGCCGATCGCGGAGAGCGCCGGGCCGGCGAGGTGCCGCAGCCTGTCGTCCGTCGAAGCCACGGCAAGCTCGGCGGCGGCCGGTACCGTGAAGCGGTCGAGCAATCCCAGTTGCAGCACCTTTCGGCCGAGAAGGTCCAGCGCCTGAACGCCATTGGTACCCTCGTAGATCTGCGTCACCCGGACATCACGGACGAATTGCTCCATCCCGTTGTCGCGCATGTAGCCGTGACCGCCCCAGACCTGCACGCCAAGACTTGCGCATTCGCTGCCGATATCCGTGAGGAATGCCTTGACCACCGGGGTCATGAGCGCAGTGAATTCATCAGCCTGCTGACGGACTTGCGGATCGGAATGGCGCTCCGATACGTCCAGCGCCTGGGCCGTCCAAAGTGCCAAGGCGCGGCCGCCTTCGACGAGCACGCGCTGGGTCATCAGCATGCGGCGCACGTCGGGATGGCGGATGATGGGATCAGCGACCGCCTCCGAACCCGGGGCACGACCCTGGTGGCGCACATGAGCATAGGCCAGCGCGTTCTGGTAGGAGGCCTCGGCAATCGCCAGTCCCTGTATGCCCACCGCGATGCGCTCGGCGTTCATCATGGAAAACATCGCGGCCAGGCCCTTGTGTGCCTCGCCCATCAGCCATCCGGTAGCGCCATCGAAGTTCATCACGCAGGTGGGCGATCCGTGGAGCCCCATCTTGCGCTCGATGGCGCCGCAGGACACGCCGTTGCGAGGGCCGGGATTGCCGAGCGAATCCGGAATGAACTTGGGAACGAGGAACAGGCTGATGCCCCTGGTGCCCGCGGGCGCGCCGGGCAGTCTTGCCAGCACGAGATACACGATGTTGGCCGTGAGGTCGTGCTCGCCGCAGGAGATGAAGGTCTTGGTTCCGGTAATGGCATAGCTGCCGTCGCGCTGCGGCACGGCCTGCGTCCGCAGCAGGCCAAGATCGGTGCCGGCCTGTGCCTCGGTCA
>JBGSNJ010000256.1:0-4026 GCA_041739715.1 Aestuariivirga sp. | reverse complement strand
GCGAAGCGCATGTCGTTGGCGTCCAGCGTATAGGGGATGATCAGGTGCCGCCCGCCCTGCGGCCGCTTCAGCCAATATGGCAGGTCATCCGCGTAATCATCTGAAGAATAGAGGAAACCACCCTCTTCCATGACCAGTTTCGTGGTGTTCATGGAGCAGCGCCCGGTATACCAGCCCAGCGGCCGCTCGCCGGTGACTTCGGTGTGGAGGCGGATCGCCTCGGCCATCTGGCGGCGCTCCTCCGCCTCGGTCATGTCCCTGTGTTCCACCCATTTCAGGCCATGGCTGGCGATGTCCCAGCCAGCCTCCTTCATGGCCTCCACCTGATCGGGCGAGCGCATGAGGGCCTGGGCCACCCCGTAGATGGTCAGCGGCACGCCGCGCCCGGTGAACATGCGCCACAGGCGCCAGAACCCGGCCCGCGCGCCGTATTCGTAGATCGACTCCATGTTCCAGTGGCGCTGGCCCGGCCACGGCTGGGCGCCCACGATTTCCGAGAGAAAAGCCTCGGACGCCGCATCGCCATGCAGGATGTTGTTCTCCCCGCCCTCTTCGTAGTTCAGCACGAACTGCACGGCCACATGGGCGCCGCCCGGCCACTTCGGATCGGGAATGGCCCGGCCATAGCCCTTCATGTCGCGCGGATACTGGCTCACGAGTCACCTCCTGTCGAACCGGCAGGATCGCCCCGCGACAGGCGATCCGCAAGCCTGTGGAGGCCGATCATCCGCGCTTGCCATGGAGTGGACATTTGTGTACGGACACAGACATTCGTTCATTTCGATTGAGGCACGCATGCCCAAGTCCATTCCCGTCTCTCCCGAACACTTCCGCAAAGCCGGCACGCTCGCCTTCCCGCAGATCCCATTGCATGCCTATGCGCGGCCCTTTGCCGAAGAGCGCAAGACGCGCGGCGAGAAGGCGTTGGTCGAGATCCTCCGCCACATGATGATCATCCGCGAGTTAGAGTCGATGCTCGGCGCCTTCAAGGCCAAGGGCAGCTATCAGGACATCACCTTCGCCTATCGCGGGCCCGCGCATCTCTCCATCGGCCAGGAAGCTGCGGCCGTCGGTGCGGCGCTGGCGCTGGATCCCGCCGACCACATCTTCGGCAGCCACCGCAGCCATGGCGAATTCATCGCCAAGGGCCTGTCGGCCATCGCCAAGCTGGCGCCCGGCGATCTCTTGCGCATCATGGAATCGCACGATGGCGGCAGCCTGCTGCGCATCGTCGAGCAGCACCTTCCCGCAGCCTCTGCGCCAGCACAGGCCGAGAACTTCCTACTGCTTGGCGTGCTGGCCGAGATCTTCATGCGGGCCAATGGTTTCAACCGCGGCATGGGCGGCTCCATGCATGCCTTCTTCCCTCCCTTCGGCGCCTATCCCAACAATGCCATCGTCGGCGCCTCGGGCGGCATTGCCACCGGCGCGGCGCTGCGCAAGAAACTCGCCAATGAGGCGAGCATCGCAGTCGCCATGAGCGGCGACGGGTCCACCGGCTGCGGCCCGGTCTTCGAGGCGATGAACTTCGCCGCCATGGCGCAATACGACACGCTCTGGACCGATGCCCGCAAGGGCGGCCTGCCGGTGCTCTTCTTCTTCACCAACAATTTCTACGCCATGGGCGGCCAGACCGTAGGCGAGACCATGGGCTGGGACCGGCTCTCGCGCATCGGCGCGGCAGTGAACCACAAGGCACTGCATGCCGAGACGGTGGACGGCACCAATCCGCTGGCGGTGGCCGATGCGGTTGCACGCAAGCGTGCCCTGCTCCTGTCCGGCCAAGGGCCAGCGCTGCTCGATGTCGAATGCTACCGCTCCACCGGCCACTCCACCACCGATGCCAATGTCTACCGCACCAAGGAAGAAATCGCCGCCTGGGAGTCCCTCGACCCGATCCACCAGATGGCGGGCAAGCTGGTGGCCGAAGGCATCCTCGACGAGGCGGGCGTGGCGTCTTTGCGCGAGGAGGTCGCGCATCTGATCGGGCGCGTCACGCGGGCTGCGACCGATCCTTCGGTCTCCCCCATCGTCGACATCCCCGCCGATCCGACCCTCATCGGCCGCCTGATGTTTTCCGACCAGGAGATTCCCGTACCGACCGGCGAGGTAAAGCTCCTCGCGGCACCCGAGACCTCGGCCCGCATCCGCCAGGACGCGAAGAAATCCCGCAGCGGCATCGGTCCCGACGGCGCGAAGCTCTCGGCCATGCGCGCCATCACGCTGCGCGACGGGCTCTTCGAGTCGATCCTGCATCACATGATCCATGACGAACGCCTCATCGCCTATGGCGAAGAGTGCCGCGAATGGGGCGGCGCCTTCGGCGTCTATCGCGGCCTCTCCGACATCCTGCCCTACGAGCGCCTGTTCAATTCGCCGATCTCGGAAGCCGCCATCGTGGCCACCGCCGTGGGCCATGCGCTGGAAGGCGGCCGCACGCTGGTCGAGCTCATGTATGGCGACTTCATCGGCCGGGCGGGCGACGAGATCTTCAACCAGATGGCCAAGTGGCATTCCATGTCGGGCGGCGTGCTGAGAGTGCCGGTGGTACTGCGCTGCTCGGTGGGCAGCAAGTATGGCGCCCAGCACTCGCAGGACTGGACGGCGATCGTGGCCCACATGCCGGGCCTCAAGGTGCTCTATCCGGCAACGCCTTATGATGCGAAGGGCCTGATGGCGTCGGCGCTGTCGAGCGAGGACCCGGTGGTCTTCTTCGAGAGCCAGCGCCTCTATGACACGGTCGAGACGCTTCACGCAGGAGGCGTGCCTGCCGACTATTACCGGATCCCGATGGGAGAACCCGACGTGAAGCGCGAAGGCCGCGATGTCACCGTGCTCACCATCGGCCCCTCGCTCTATGCCGGGCTCGCCGCCGCCGACCAGCTCCAACAGGTGCATGGCCTGTCGCTCGAGGTGATCGACGCGCGCTCGCTGGTCCCGTTCAACTATGACCCGGTCCTGGCCTCGGTGAAGAAGACCGGACGCCTGCTGGTCGTCTCGGAGGCCTCCGAACGCGGCAGCTTCGCCATGACCATCGCCGCCAACGTCACGCGCTTCGGCTTCGCCGATCTGAAGGCGCCGCCGCGCGTGCTGGGCTCGCCCAACTGGATCGTGCCGGGTGCGGAGATGGAAACCACCTACTTCCCGCAGGCCGACGACATCTTCGAGGTTGTCACCGCCGAGATGTTCCCCGAAAAACACAGCAACCGCCGCGGCGTCCGGACCTGGAACGACCTCGACCTCGCCCGCGCCGGACTCTGAGAAAGGACACCGACATGGATACGCCGATCGTGATGCCGCAGCTGGGCAATGAAATCGAGGAAGCCCAGATCGATGGCTGGACCAAGGCCGTGGGCGACAGCGTGACCGAGGGCGAGACGCTGCTCACCATCACCACGCCCAAGCTCACCATGGAAATCCCGGCGCCGGCCTCGGGCACGCTGAAGGAGATCCGCGTTGCGGCGGACGATCTTGCTGCTGTCGGCGCCACTTTGGGCGTGATCGCGGCCTGACCATGGACGATGCCATCGCCTTTCGCTCGCAGGGCACGGAAGGCCGTTCCTGCCTGCTGTTGCATGGCTTCGGCTCCGACCGCCTGTCCTGGCTAGGGACCACGCCCTTCCTTCCCGGTCCGCTGCTCCTCCACACGCTGGATTTGCCGGGCCACGGCGAGTCCGGGCTGGACGTCGGCGACGGCACGCCCCTCGCCTTGTCACGGCGCATCGAAGCTGCACTCGATGCGCGCCAGCTCTCCGGTCTGCAAATCATCGGTCATTCTCTCGGTGGCGGCCTTGCCATGATGCTGGCCGCACGCCGGCCCGATCTCGTTTCCGGCCTCTGCCTCATTGCGCCGGCGGGACTTGGCATGGGTGTCGACCGCGATTTTGTCACGGCCCTCCCGCGCACCGAGAGTCTCGAAGAGATGACGGCCCTGCTCCAGCGCCTCGTGGTGCGGCCCCAGCTGATCGGCAAGCAGGTCGCCTCCCGCGTGCAGCAACAACTGTCGCGCGACGGCGCGCGCGCCGC
>JBGSNJ010000235.1:0-4788 GCA_041739715.1 Aestuariivirga sp. | reverse complement strand
GCCTCGTCGAGCGAGCTCGCGGTCTCGGCCGAAAGCCCCGCGGCCCGGGCCGCTTCGGCCAGCGCTTCGGCGGAGACGGCATTTTCCTCGTCCGGAATGGTGAGGGTCACTACCCGGGCCGCGATGCCGGCAAAGCTCTCGATGAAGCGGCCCACGTCCTTGGTGTTGAGCATGCCCCAGACCAGCACCAGCGGGCGGGAGTGGCGGTCATTCAGGTCGGAAAAGGCCTGGGCCAGCACCCGCCCGGCCGAGGGATTGTGGCCGCCGTCCAGCCACAGTTCCGCATCCGCCGGCACGAGGGACCACAATGCACCCGGTCCCAGCCGTTGCATGCGGGCAGGCCATGTAGCGGTCTTCAGGCCTTCGGCGATATGGGTATCCGTGATGCGGCCATCGCCGAGCAGCCACAGCGCGGCAATGGCATTGCCCGCATTGTCGATCTGATGACGGCCGCGCAGCTGCGGCAACGGCAGGTCGAGCAGGCCGCTCTCATCCTGGAAGACGAGCCGGCCATGCTGCTCGAAGGCCAGCCAGTCCTGGTTGGCGACGGCCATCGGACAGCGCAGGCGTTCGGCCGCCCGCACCAGAACCTCGCGCGCTTCGTCGGGCTGGACACCGATCACGGCCGGCCGGCCACGCTTCAGGATGCCGGCCTTTTCTGCCGCAATCAGGGCCAGCGTATCGCCCAGATACTGCTGGTGGTCGTAGTCGATGGTGGTGATCACCGCGACTGCCGGACTGTCGATGACATTGGTTGCGTCCAACCGTCCGCCCAGCCCCACTTCCAGCAACAGATAGTCCGCCGGAGTCCGGCTGAAGGCGAGGAAGGCTGCAGCGGTGGTGATCTCGAAGAAGGTGATGGGCTCACCGCCATTGGCGACTTCGCATTCTTCCAGAAGGGCTGTGAGATCGGCCTCGGAAATCAGCGCGCCCGCCACCCGGATGCGCTCATGGAACCTCACCAGATGCGGCGAGGTGTAGGCATGCACCACCAGGCCTGCCGCTTCCATCATGTGGCGGAGATAGGAAACCGTCGAACCCTTGCCATTGGTGCCAGCCACATGGATGACCGGCGGCAGTTGGCGCTCGGGATGGCCAAGGATCGCCAGAAGCCGTTCCATGCGCCCCAGGCTGAGGTCGATGATCTTGGGATGCAGCGTGAGCAGCCGCGTCAGGATGGCATCGCTGAGCGCCATGGCGACGGCGTCAGTCCGCGAGGGGAACGAGGGCCGTCTCCGGCAGGCTGCGGTCTGGTACCTTCATCAGGATGCGGACGATGCGCGAGAGCGTGTCGCGCATTTCGTGACGGTGTACGACCATGTCCACCATGCCGTGCTCCTGCAGGTATTCGGCGCGCTGGAAACCCTCGGGAAGCTTCTCGCGGATGGTCTGTTCGATGACACGCTGGCCGGCAAAGCCGATGAGCGCGCCGGGTTCGGCGATATGAACGTCGCCCAGCATGGCATAGGAGGCCGTGACGCCGCCGGTCGTCGGATGCGTGAGGACCACGATATAGGGCAGACTGGCGGCCCGAAGATCCTGAACCGCCACGGTTGTGCGCGGCAGCTGCATGAGCGAGAGGACCCCCTCCTGCATGCGGGCACCGCCCGAGGAGACGAAGAAGATGAAGGGCGTTTTGCGTGCCACCGCTGCGCGCATGGCGGTGATGATGGCTTCGCCCCCGGCAAGTCCCAGCGAACCGCCCATGAAGGCGAAGTCCTGCACGGCCACGGTGACCGGCACGTCGTCGAGCGTGCCATGGCCGGCCAGGATGCAGTCATCGGCGTTGGTCTTGCTGCGGGCTTCCTTGATGCGGTCGGCATATTTCCGCTCGTCGCGGAACTTCAGTGGATCGGCCGGCACCTGGGGCATGGCGATGCGGTCGTAGGCGCCATTGTCGAAGGTGGCCTTGAGCCGGTCCTCCGGCGGCATGCGCATGTGATAATTCGACGGCGGCATGACGAACTGGTTCGCCTCGAGGTCCTTGTAGAAGACCATCTGGCCGGAGTCGGGATCCTTCACCCACATGTTCTCCGGCACCTCGCGCTTGTCGCCGAGGATGGAGCGGATTTTCGGGCGGACGAAGTTCTTGATCCAGTTCATGCGGTCATTTCCTCACGCCGCGCGCGATGCTGGCCACCAGCTCATGCACGGCCTTTGCCGTCTTTGAGGTTGGCTTTCCGGTTTTTGTGAGGCTCGCGGCAATGGCGCCGACCAGCGCCGAGCCGACCACCACGCCATCCGCATCCTTGGCGATGGCGCGCGCCTGCTCGGCGGTCTTGACGCCGAAGCCCACGCAGATCGGCAGATCCGTATGCTTGCGCAGGCGGTTGACGTTGGCCTTGACGCTCTTGAGGTCGGGCGCCTTGGTGCCGGTGATGCCCAGCACCGAAACGTAGTAGACGAAGCCGCTGGTGTTGCGGAAGACGACTGGCGCGCGCGCGTCGTCGGTGGTGGGCGTCGCCAGCCGGATGAAGTTCATGCCGGCCTTGAGCGCCGGAAGGCAGAACTCCCCGTCCTCCTCCGGCGGAAGGTCGACGATGATGAATCCGTCGGCGCCGGCGGCCTTTGCATCGGCAAGGAACTTGTCGACACCATAGACATAGATCGGATTGTAGTAGCCCATGAGGACGACCGGCGTATCCTGGTCGTCCTTGCGGAACGCCTTCACCATCTTGAGCGTCTTCTTCATGGTCTGGCCCGCCGCCAGCGCGCGAAGCCCTGCGGCCTGGATCGCCGGGCCATCGGCCATGGGGTCGGTGAAGGGCATGCCGAACTCGATCACGTCGGCACCGGCCCCGGGCAGGCCCTTGATGATCTTCAGCGAGGTCTCGTAATCGGGATCGCCCGCGGTCACGAAGGTGACAAGGGCGGCGCGGCCCTCCGCCTTGAGGGACGCGAAGCGGCGTTCGATGCGGCTCACAGCTTCACCCCGAGCACATCGGCCACGGTGAAGATGTCCTTGTCGCCGCGGCCGCAGAGATTCATCACCATGAGATGATCCTTCGGCTTCTTCGGGGCGATCTTCATGACATGGGCCAGCGCATGCGATGGCTCCAGCGCCGGGATGATGCCCTCGAGCCTGCAGCAGAGCTGGAAGGCGGCAAGCGCCTCCTTGTCGGTGGCCGAAACATATTCCACGCGCTTCATGTCATGCAGCCAGGAGTGTTCCGGGCCGATGCCGGGGTAGTCGAGGCCGGCCGAGATGGAGTGGCCCTCGATGATCTGGCCGTCGTCGTCCATCAGCAGATAGGTGCGGTTGCCATGCAGCACGCCGGGCCGTCCGCCGGTGATGGAGGCGGCATGCTTCGTCTTGGTCCTGAGGCCGAGGCCGGCTGCTTCGACGCCGTAGATCTCAACCTCCTTGTCGTCGAGGAAGGGATGGAACAGGCCCATGGCGTTCGAGCCGCCGCCGATGGCGGCGACCAGCGAGTCCGGCAGGCGTCCTTCGCGCTTCAGCATCTGCTGCTTGGTCTCGCGGCCGATGACCGACTGGAAGTCGCGCACCATTTCCGGATAGGGATGCGGGCCTGCCACCGTGCCAATGCAGTAGAAGGTGTCCTCGACATTGGCCACCCAGTCGCGCAGCGCCTCGTTGAGCGCGTCCTTGAGCGTGCGCGAGCCCGACTTGGCCGGCACCACCTCGGCCCCCAGCAGCTTCATGCGGAAGACGTTGGGCTTCTGCCGCTCCATGTCGACTTCGCCCATGTAGACGATGCATTCGAGGCCGAAGCGGGCGCAGGCGGTGGCGGTGGCCACGCCATGCTGGCCGGCGCCGGTCTCGGCGATGATGCGTTTCTTGCCCATGCGGCGGGCGAGCAGGATCTGGCCCATCACGTTGTTGATCTTGTGTGCGCCGGTATGGTTCAGCTCGTCGCGCTTGAAGTAGATCTTGGCCCCGCCGAGATGCTCGGTGAGGCGTTCGGCGAAGTAGAGCGGCGAGGGCCGGCCCACATAATGTTCGAGGAAACTGTCGAGCTCTTCCTGGAAGCTCGGGTCGGCCTTGGCATCCTTGTAGGCCTGCTCGAGCTGCAGGATCAGCGGCATCAGCGTCTCGGCCACGAAGCGGCCGCCATAAATGCCGAAGAGGCCGTTTTCGTCCGGGCCGGTACGGAAGGAGTTGGGTGCGGTGAGGTTCATCGTGGTGCCTGAATACCCTGTTGCGCTGACGGGTTAATGCCCGCCGCCTGGCAATACGTGGGAGGGTTCTACCCGGCCCGCTTCGCCGCCTCAATGAATTTCCGGATCATGCCGATGTCCTTGATGCCGGGAGCGGATTCGACGCCGGAAGAAACATCGACCATCGCCGCGCCGGTGATCCTGATAGCCTCGGCAACCGTGTCCGACGTCAGGCCTCCCGCCAGCATGAATGGCCGCGGCGCGTGTTCGAGGATGGTCCAGTCGAAGGCAAGTCCGTTGCCGCCCGGCAGCACGGCACCCGCCGGCGGCAGGGCGTCGAACATGACGAAGGGCGAGACATCAGCATAGGCCTGCGCCCGCGCCACATGGGCTTCCTCCCGCACCTTGAGGACCTTGTAGGCCGCGAGGCCATGGGTTGCGCGTATCCAGCGAAGCCGCTCCGGCGGCTCGGCGCCATGGCATTGCACAAAGTCCGGCTTCACCTCCGCCGCGATTGCCGCGATCAGGGCATCGTCGGCATCGACCGTGACGGTGACGATCCGGGCGCGGCCCCGCGCGATGCTGGCAAGGTCGCGCGCCGCCGCGAGCGATAGATTGCGGGGCGATTTGGCGAAGAACATCAGCCCCACGAAGTCGGCGCCGGCGGCA
>JBGSNJ010000232.1:0-1648 GCA_041739715.1 Aestuariivirga sp. | reverse complement strand
GATGAAATTGGCGAGCCGGGCAAAGATGATGCCGCGCGTGACCCGGTCGGGCAACGGATCGCCCCAGCCCGCCGCCTGCTGGATGGGCGGACGCCTGGCATGCAGCGCGCGCTGTTCGGGCGTCAACCGGACCTTGGCATTCTGGCCATAGCCGCTGGTCACGCCATAGACCGACACCGCCGGATCCTCGAGCAGCCGCATGAACCTCTGCCGCGCCGCCGCCATGTGCGCAAACGCTTCCTGCGAGAAGGCGACATCCTCGCCGGCCCAGGCGACGCGGCGCAGCGTGTCGAGTGTCAGGTCTTGGCGGGACGTTAGCGTGACGGTCATGGGCGGTCTCTGGATGGAAGCGAAGTTTGGGTCGGAGCGGCGCGGCAACAACCATCGAACCTGCCCCAATCTTGACTGATGCAATCGGCCATGGACCGCGTTAAGCAGGGGCCATGACGACCGAATTCATCGCCCTCGACTGGGGCACGACATCGTTCCGCGCCTATCGCAGCGATAGCACGGGCCAGGTGCGCGAGACCATTGCCGTTCCGGAAGGCATCCTTGCGGTACAGGATGGGGACTTCGAGACGACTCTCGAGCGCCACATCGCGGCCTGGGACGTGTCGCTGCCGGTCATGGCCGCCGGTATGATCACCTCGCGCCAGGGCTGGATCGAGCTGCCCTACCTGCCCTGTCCGGCCAGTGCCGCCGACCTCGCGCGGAACCTGCATCATCACCGCACCGCGTCGGGCCGGCGCATTGCCTTCGCGACCGGGCTTAGCTATCGCGACGCGGCGGGTGTGCCGGAGGTGATGCGCAGCGAAGAGGTGCAGGTCTTCGGCGCGCTCGACAGCGGGCTCCGCCACTTCGTGACGCCGGGCACGCATTCCAAGTGGATTGCGGCGGAGGGCGACCGGATCCTGTCCTATGCCACTTATGTGACCGGCGAGGTCTATGCGGCACTCAAGGACCACACCATCCTGGGGCGCCTCATGCAGTCCGGCCCCGATGACGAGGCGGCCTTCGCCAAGGGGGTGACGGCGGCGCTGGCCGACCCGGCCGGGTTCCTGCATCGCATCTTTTCCGCGCGCTCGCTCGGTCTTTTCGGCGAGATCGCGCCGGCATCCATCGCCTCCTACCTCTCGGGCCAGGTCATCGGCACCGAAGTGGCGCATGCGATCAGATCGAACCCCACATCGGCGGAGTATGTGGTGCTGGCCTCACCCGGCATCGGCGGACGCTATGTGAAAGCCATCGAGATGGCTGGGCTGAAGGTGCGCTATGGCGATCCCCATGCCATCGTGAAAGGTCTCGCCATCATCGCCAGACAGGCAGGGATCGTGTCATGAGTTTCGAGGAGGCGGCTCAAGCCTGCGGCATCGTCGCCATCCTGCGCGGGATCCAGCCTGGCGAAGCCGTCGCTGTCGGTGCCGCCCTGCATGCGGCGGGCATCCGGATCGTCGAGGTGCCGCTCAATTCGCCGGACCCCTTCGCCTCCATTTCCGCGCTGGCGAAGGCCTTCGCGGGCCGGCTCGTCGTCGGCGCCGGAACCGTGCTCGACGTACCGAGCGTCAACCTCCTCAAGGCCAGCGGCGGAACCATCTCCGTCTCGCCGGACTGCAACCCGGAGGTCATCGCCCGCGCCGTGCAGTTGGGC
>JBGSNJ010000220.1:0-2272 GCA_041739715.1 Aestuariivirga sp. | reverse complement strand
CGGCAGCTTCGATGCGTGGTTCGAGCGGAACTTCGAGCGCAAGCGCCGCAAGGAATACCGCCGGCTCAGGGCGCGCCTCGCCGAGGCGGGGCATCTCGTGGCCCGCAGCCTGGCGCCTGGCGAAGACCCCTTGCCCTGGATATCTCGCTTCCTCGATGTCGAAGCGGCCAGTTGGAAAGGCGGGCGCGGCACGGCGCTCAAGTCCGACGCAAAGGCTACGGCTGCGCTGAGGGACGCCTGCACGGCGCTTGCCAGGCACGGACGGCTCCGCTTCTGGATCCTTGAACTCGATGGCCGGCCCATCGCCGCGCTCTACGCCACCGTCGATCGCGGTCAGGCCTGGCTTGGCAAGATCGCCTTCGATCCAGCCTTTGCGAAGTTTTCGCCCGGCGTACTGGTCGTGCTGCACGCCACCGAACGGATCTTTGCCGAAGGCGGAATCGCGCTGGTCGATTCCTGCGCCATTCCCGGCCACCCGATGATCGACAACATCTGGCGCGATCGCATCGCCATGGCGGACGTGGTGGTGGCGCATCCGGGTTTCAGTCGTGCCGCCTTTGCCGCCACCGCGATGGCCGAGCGGGCCAGGAGCCTCGGCCATGCCGCGCTGCGCGGCCTTCGCAACAGAATGACAGGGAGACACCGTTCATGAGCCTCGTCGAGATCGATCCCGCCACCGCGCGGAGCAAGTTCCTGAAACAGGCCTTCACGCTGAAGCACACGCTGGCGGATCATCCGCTCTTCACGCTGCCGCGCCTGGTGCATCTGGCGAAGTCTGTGCCGCGCGACCGCATCGAGTACAATTCCGGCACGGTGCCGGTGGGGGTGAAGCCGGAAGATGTTCCGAAGATCGACCGCAACGCCGATGAGGTGATCCGCGCGATCGAGACCGCCAATGCCTGGATGGTGATCAAGAACGTCGAGGAGGACCCGGACTACAGGGCGCTCTTGAGGACCTTCGTGGAAGATGCCAATCGCGCCGCGGGCCGGGGGGCCGGCGACTACACCGATCTGCAGGGCTTCATCTTCGTGTCCTCGGCCCAGGCCACCACGCCCTTTCATATTGACGCCGAGGAAAACATCCTGATCCAGATCCGCGGCGACAAGTTCGTGCGCACCTTCGACAATGATGACCGCTGCCTGATCTCGGAGGAGGACATGGAGATTTCTCCCTCCAAGCACCGCAACCAGCGCTACGAGTCGTGGTTCGAGGAGCGCGCCACCATGCACAGGCTGAAGCCGGGCGACGCGCTTCACATGCCCTACATGATCCCGCACTGGGTCAGCACCGGCGCGACCTATTCCATTTCCATGGCCATGACCTGGAAGACGCCGGAAGTGAAGCGGCTCAACAAGATCCGGCTGATGAATGGCACGTTGCGCCGCTTTGGCCTGCCGCAGAAACCGCCCGGCGTATCTCCGGCGCTGGACGCAACCAAGATCTTTGCGCATGACACGATGCGCGCCGTCATCGATCCGCTGCGCAAGTCCGAGTCGATGCGGCGGATGCTGCGCGGCCTGATCTATGGCCGCAAGGCCAACTACTATTACGACACCAAGGCCGAGAAGGCCGGGATGTAGGCCGCCCCGCGCACGCGGCGTTTGAAACGAGAAATGGCCGGGAGTTCCCGGCCATTCGCATTCGGAGTCTGACCGCGTCTCAGGCTGCGACCTTGTCGGGCGCGGTGTAGTCGTAGCCGAGATCGTCGGCGACCGCCTTGTATGTGACCTTGCCGAAGGCGACGTTGAGGCCGTTCCTCAGATGCGCATCGTCGGCCAGGGCCTTCTTCCAGCCCTTGTTTGCGATGGCGAGCGCGAAGGGCAGGGTGACGTTGTTCAGCGCATAGGTCGAGGTGCGGGCGACACCACCCGGCATGTTGGCCACGCAGTAGTGAATGACGTTGTCGACCACATAGGTCGGCTCGGCATGGGTAGTGGCTTTGGAGGTCTCGGCGCAGCCGCCCTGGTCGATGGCGACGTCGACGAGAACCGAACCGGGTTTCCAGTCCTTCAGCATGGCGCGGGTGACAAGCTTGGGCGCCGCGGCGCCGGGGATCAGCACGCCGCCGATGACGAGGTCGGCCGTGGCGCATTCGTCCTCGACCGCGCCCTGCGTCGAATAGATGGTCTTGAGCTGGGTGCCGAAGCGCGTCACCAGTTCTTCCATGCGGTCGGTGCTCTTCTCGAGAATGGTCACGTCAGCGCCCATGCCCAGCGCGATGGCCGCGGCATTGGTGCCGACCACGCCGCCGCCCAGGATCACCACCTTGGC
>JBGSNJ010000203.1:0-3589 GCA_041739715.1 Aestuariivirga sp. | reverse complement strand
CCGAGCGCGACGGCATCCTCGCCTGGGCGCTGCAGGGCTGCCTCGAATGGCAGCGCACCGGGCTGCGTCCGCCCACCGCGGTGATGGCTGCGACGGAGGACTACTTCGAGGCCGAGGACGCCATCGGACGCTGGATGGACGAGCGCTGCGTTCGTGGGCCCGACCTCAAGGAGGTATCCACCACGCTCTTCGCCGACTGGAAGCAGTGGGCGGAAGCCAATGGCGAATACGCGGGCTCGAACAAGCGCTTCGCCGAGACCCTGACTTCCCGCGGGTTCGAGCGCTGGCGCACCAGCCAGGCCAAGGGATTCCGCGGGCTCGGCCTCGCATCGTCCGCACCCACCACAACCATGATGGAGTTCTGAACATGCAGGCCGAAAACGGTGGAGTGCCGGATGTGCCGGGATACCCCCTTATAAGCGTTACACGCGCGCACGTGTGCGCGTGTAACGCTTATAGTGATGAACGTGGCACATCCGGCACTGCCGGCACTCCGGTGAATGCCGGGTCCGACATCCTTCATGCCGCCATCCTCGCCCTCGACCTCGGCAGCACGGCCGGTTGGGCCCTGCGCGGCCACGACGGTCTCATCACCAGCGGGACGGCATCCTTCCGCCCCGGCCGCTTCGACGGCGGCGGCATGCGCTACCTGCGCTTCACCAACTGGCTGACCGAGATCGACCGGCTGTCCGGTCCGATCTCCGCTATCTGGTTCGAAGAGGTCCGCCGCCACGCCGGGACAGATGCGGCTCATGTCTATGGCGGGCTGATGGCCACGCTGACCGCATGGGCCGAGTTGCGGGGCGTGCCCTACGAGGGCGTCCCGGTCGGCTCGATCAAGCGTCACGCCACCGGCAAGGGCAATGCCGACAAGGCCGCGATGATCGCGGCGGTCCGCGCCCGCGGCTTCAGCCCTGCCGACGACAACGAAGCGGATGCCATCGCGCTTCTGCTCTGGGCGATCGAGACGAACGGCGGTGTCGCGTGAGGTGGCATCCCAACGGCTATGGCGGCAAGCGCCGTGATCCCGAACAGATCAAGCAGGAAGGCTGGCGCGAACAGGGCGTGCTGGCAGTCTCCGCGGATGACGACCGCCTCACCTGGCCCGAGCGCGAGCTGGTCCGGCAACTGGGGGACAAGCTCTACGGCCCGCGCCCCTCGGACAAGGAGGCGCGTCATGGCTGATCACGAGTGGACCGCCGACTGCGTCGCCGACCATTTCGAGGAGGCGTTCCGCACGCTGCGGAAGCTGCCGCCGGTGCGGGTCACCGGATACTTCAACGCATGGCCGGAGATTCTGCGATCGGCGAAGGAGATTGCGGCGATGGAACCGCAGAAGATGCGGATCTGGCCGTCGCCCGCCGCGATCACCAGGCTCGAGCAGACCTCGGAATGGGTGCTCTGGATCAGCGTGGATGAGCGCAAGCTTGTCTGGTCCCGCGCGGCCCGGGTGCCATGGAAGCAGATCAGCGGCGAGCTGGGCTGCGACCGCACCACTGCCTGGCGGTGCTGGCAGCTGGCGCTGACCAAGATCGCCGCGCGCCTGAATGCGAAGTGACTCCAATGTGTTGCAACACTTTTCCCTTCGACATCTGCAACATGATCGTGCTATTACGAAGGCAAGATGGGGTGAGTGCGCAGGAAGGCTCGCTCTCCCCTTTGCTTTGACGCGGATGCCGGGTGGCCTCCGGGGTCCACCGAAGGGTCCAGCCGGGGTCCACTCCTCTAACCCATTGATTTCTGGTTCCTTCCGGGCGACTTTCCTATGCTGGCGGGCGAAGCGCGGGACATCGCCAGCGACAGGGCCGGATTTTTGGGAAGCCACCCGGAAGCCGGAGCCACTCACGCCCCGCGCAAACACCAATGAACGCTGGCCTTCCGACCGGACACCGCTGGTAGCCGCTGGACCCCGCTTGGAGTCCGACGCGGCATCCGGAGTCCGGAAGCCACCGGCATCCACCCCGACCAAGGAACCTTCCCCACCATGACGCTGAGCTTCGCCCCTGAAGCGATCGAGACCTGGCCGCTGTCGCGCCTCCAGCCCTACGCGAAGAACGCGAAGGCGCATGGCGCGGACCAGGTCGCAAAGATCGCCGCCAGCATGGCCGAGTTCGGATGGACGGTGCCCTGCCTCGTGGCAGAGGACGGCGAGTTGATCGCGGGCCACGGGCGCGTCCTGGCCGCGACGCAGCTCGGGCTGACCGAGGCTCCGGTGATCGTGCTCGGGCACCTGACCGAGGCGCAGCGCCGGGCCTACCGGGTCGCGGACAACAAGCTGACGGAACTCGGGACCTGGGACGAGGCGCTGCTGTCGGCGGAACTGAACGACCTGCTGGCCGAAGATTTCGACCTGTCGCTGGTCGGCTTTTCCGACGGCGAGTTGGACAAGCTGCTGGCCTTCGTGCCCGAGGGGGACGGTGAAGAGGGTGGCTCCGGGGGCTCCGTGCCGCCGGTGACCATCCCGGAGCCGCCGCGCAATCCGGCGTCGCTATCGGGCGATCTCTGGATCCTCGGTGACCACCGGCTGCTCTGCGGCGACAGCACCAGCCACGACGATGTGCGCCGCCTGATGCATGGCGAGCGCGCGATCCTGTTCGCCACCGACCCTCCGTATCTCGTTGATTACGACGGCTCGAACCATCCGACCCGCAACAAGGATTGGTCCGCGTCCTATGGCACGACCTGGGACGACAGTTCTCAGGGCGCGGAGCTCTACGACGGCTTCATCGCTGCGGCGGCCGCCGAGGCCATCGCCGAAGACGCCGCCTGGTATTGCTGGCACGCCTCGCGCCGCCAGGCGATGCTGGAAGCCTGCTGGGAAAAGGCCGGGGCCTTCGTGCATCAGCAGATCATCTGGGTGAAGGACCGCGGTGTCCTCACCCGCTCGCATTACCTCTGGAAGCACGAGCCCTGCTTCATGGGTTGGCGCCGTCCGAACCGCCCGCCGAAGGTGGCCGAGGAAACGCTGCCGTCAACATGGGCGCTGCCCAGCTTCGTCAAGGACGACCGGCCCGACCATCCGACGCCGAAACCGCTCGACGCCTTCGGGATCCCGATGCGCCAGCATGTGGCGCGCGGCGGGCTCTGCTACGAGCCGTTCTGTGGCTCCGGCTCGCAGATCATGGCGGGCGAAGCCAATGGCCGCCGCGTCTTCGCGATGGAGATCAGCAGATCTTACGTCGATGTCGCCGTCGAACGCTGGCAGGCCGGGACCGGCCGTGGCGCAATCCTAGATGGCGATGGTCGGTGCTTCGAAGAGGTGCGGGCCGAGCGGCTGGACAGTCAGCCGGATGATGCAGCGGCATGAAGCAGTCGCGCGCCATGTCGCTGGTCGAAGCTGTGGCCAATGTGGTCGTGGGCTACGTGCTGGCCATCGCGACGCAGATCGTGGTGTTCCTGTCAACGGCGCCGACAAAGTCGGCCAGTTGGGCGCCGTAAAATCCAGCCAGTGCGCCGGTGAGCGATGAGGCCCCCGGCATGCCGGGGGCCTCATCGCTTTCGATCCTGTTCTTTGGGTCAGTCGCGGCGTTTGCGCGAACGGCTCTGGGCCAGACGGTAGGACGGGCCGTTCATCTCGAGAATGTGGACG
>JBGSNJ010000199.1:0-2968 GCA_041739715.1 Aestuariivirga sp. | reverse complement strand
GTCGCGCAACCGCAACTGGGCCCATCCCGACATGATCGCCCTGGTCGAGCGCCTGGCCATCGAGGCCCGTGCGGAGGATGGCTGGAACGGGCTCCTGGTGGGCGATCTGGCCCAGCCGCGCGGCGGCCCGATGCTGTCAGGTCATGCGAGTCATCAGGTGGGCCTCGACGCCGACGTCTGGCTGACCGAGATGCCGGACCGCACGCTCAGCCGCAAGGAGCGCGAGACGATCAATGCCACGGTCGTCACCAAGGACCGCAAGAGCATCGACAAGAAGGTCTGGACCGAGTCCCATGCCCGGCTGATCAAGCGCGCCGCCTCCTATCCGGAGGTGGCCCGCATCTTCGTGCATCCACCGATCAAGGCCGAACTCTGCAAATGGGCCAAGGGCGACACGGCGTGGCTGGCCAAGGTCCGACCCTATTTCGGGCACAACTACCACTTCCACATCCGCATCAATTGCCCGAAGGGTTCGACCACCTGCAAGAACCAGCCCACGCCGCATCCGAAGGACGGCACCGGCTGCGGCGAGGAACTTGCCTACTGGATGGGCGATGTGCCCTGGGTCCCGAAGAAGAAGCCCGATCCCAACGCCAAGCCGGCGAAGCCCGTGAAGCCGCCGCCGCCCATGACGGTTTCGGCCCTGCCGGCCGAATGCCGCACCGTCGTCACTGCCGAATAGTCAAGCCCTTGACCTGCCCGGGGAGATGGTCCAAGGCGGCGCGCCAATGAAACAGACCGCCCAGGACTCCACTTTCAGCCGCACCAAGCTGAAGCTCGCCTTCGCCTCGATCGGGGTGGTCTTCGGCGACATCGGAACCAGCCCACTCTATGCCATGCGCGAAGCCCTGCATCCCGTCGTGGCCGCCGGCGGTGACCTGCGGGCTGCCGTTCTGGGCGTTGCCTCGCTGCTGATCTGGGCGCTGATCCTGATCGTCACGCTGAAGTACGTATTCTTCCTCATGCGGGCCGACAATCGCGGCGAAGGCGGAATCCTCTCGCTCGTCGTGCTGGTCGAAACGCTGCTCAAGACCAAGAGCGGATTCGTCCTGACGCTCGGCATGATCGGCGCGGCCTTCTTCTTCGGCGATGCCATGATCACGCCGGCCATGTCGGTGCTCTCGGCCGTGGAAGGCCTCAAGGTCATCAACACCGGGTTGTCGCCCTTCGTCGTGCCGATCACGCTGGTGATCCTGATCACCCTCTTTCTGTTCCAGTACAAGGGCACGGCGGGCGTGGCCTCGCTGTTCGCGCCGATCACCGCCATCTGGTTTCTTACGATCGGCGTGATGGGCTTCTATCACATCTTCGACGACCTGCAGATCTTCCTTGCCTTCAATCCGACCTATGGCGCCAGCATGCTGATCGAAAGGCCCTTCCTGGCGCTGCTCGTCTTCGGCGGCGTCTTCCTGGCGGTGACCGGCGGCGAGGCGCTCTATGCCGACATGGGCCACTTCGGCAGCAAGCCAATCCGCATGGCCTGGCTTGCCGTCGTCTTCCCCGGCCTGATCCTGAACTACCTTGGGCAAGGCGCCTTCATCATCTCGCATCCGGAAGCCGTGGAGAATCCCTTCTACCTGATGGCGCCGGGCTGGGGACTCATTCCGCTCGTCATCCTGGCAACGGCGGTCACGGTGATCGCCTCGCAGGCCGTGATCACCGGCGCCTTCTCCATCGCCCAGCAGGCCATGTCGCTGGGGCTGTTCCCGCGCATGAGCATCACCCATACCAGCGAGACCGAACAGGGACAGATCTACGTTGCCCAGATCAACTGGATGCTCTTGGCGGGCGTGGTCATCCTGGTGCTGGTCTTCAAGTCGTCCACCAACCTCGCCTCGGCCTATGGCATCGCCGTAAACACCTCGATGATCGTCGATTCGATCCTCGCGCTGGTCTTCTTCTGGAAGTCCCGGAACCTGCCGCGCTGGTTCGTGATCCCCGCCATGACCGTCATCCTCTTCGTCGAACTCACCTTCATGGCCGCCAATGGTCTAAAGCTCTTCACCGGCGGCTACATGCCGGCGCTGCTCGGCGCCACCATCATCCTGCTGATGATCACCTGGATGAAGGGACGCAAGGCCCTGGCCGACAAGCTGCGGCGGGAATCGATCGAACTCGTGCCACTGCTCGAAAGCCTCGAGAAGCGGCCGCCGACGCGCGTGGCCGGCGCCGCGATCTTCCTGCAGACCGACCCGATCTATGCGCCGAGCGCGCTCATGCACAATCTCAAGCACAATCGCGTGCTGCATGACCGGCTGGTCTTCATCACCGCGGAAACCACCACCGAGCCGCGCATCGACAGCGAAGAGGAACGCGTGGTGGTGAAACAGCTGCCGCTCGGGGCCTGGCTGGTCGAGGCCCGCTTCGGCTACATGGAACAGCCCGACGTGCCCAAGGCCCTGCGCGCCTGCGAACCCTTCGGCCTGTCGATCGATCCGCGGCAGGCGTCATATTTCCTTGGCCGGCGTGTCATACGCATGTCGGCGCGGTCTGCGCTTCCTTACTGGCAGCAGCGCATTTTCATCATGATGGCAAACCAGTCGGCCCGTGCCATTGAATTCTTCCGTATCCCGCCCGACCGCGTGGTCGAGCTGGGCATGCAAATGAGCATCTGACACCCGAGGCGAGCATGGCCCTTCTGCCCCCCTTCTCACTGCCGGGCCGCTTCTGGCGCGGCAATCTCCACACCCATTCCAACCTCTCCGACGGCGCGCTTGATCCCAAGGCCGTGGTCGACGCCTACAAGGCGGCAGGCTACGACTTCATGCAGCTCTCGGAGCATTTCATCGGCAACTTCAAGTGGCCCATCGCCGATACCCGCGCCTTCCGCTCCAACAGCTTCACCACGCTGATCGGCGCCGAACTTCATGCGCCCGAAACGAAGGTGGGCGAACTCTGGCACATCGTGGCCGCCGGGCTTCCGCTCGACTTCCCCGAGAACCGCGACGGCGAGACCGGCGCGGAGCTG
>JBGSNJ010000198.1:0-2806 GCA_041739715.1 Aestuariivirga sp. | reverse complement strand
TCGAAGCGGTCGGTGCCGTGCAGGGTGAGAACGTCCATCAGCCTGTCGCTCGCTGGAACTCCGGCAACGAAATCAGCCTCTTGCAATGAGAGCTTGCCGAACTGGTCGAGGATGTTGATAGCCGGCAGATTGTGCCGCTTGCCCACCTCGAAGTCGTTGAAGTCATGCGCCGGCGTGATTTTCACCGCGCCGGTGCCCTTCTCCGGATCGGCGTAGTCATCGCCAACGATCGGAATGAGCCGGCCAACGAGCGGCAGCCGTGCGAACTTGCCGATCAGATGCTTGAGCTTCCCGTTTTCGGGGTGAACCGCAACGGCCGTGTCGCCCAGCATGGTTTCCGGCCGGGTGGTGGCCACCACGATGACCTCATCCGTGCCGTCGACCGGATAGCGCAGGTGCCAGAGATGTCCCTTGACCTCCTTCTGCACCACTTCCAGATCGGAAATGGCGGTCAGCAGCTTCGGGTCCCAGTTCACCAGGCGCTTGTCCTTGTAGATCAACCTTTCCTTGTAGAGCTGCACAAAGACCTTGAGCACGGCGCGCGACAGGCCCTCGTCCATGGTGAAACGTTCGCGCGACCAGTCGCAGGACGCGCCCAGCCGCCGCAACTGCTGCGAGATGGCCCCGCCAGATTCCTCCTTCCAGGCCCAGACGCGCTTCAGGAAAGCCTCGCGGCCCATGGTCCGGCGGTCGGTCTTGTTCTCCTTCAGCAACAGGCGCTCCACCACCATCTGGGTGGCGATGCCGGCATGGTCGGTCCCCGGCTGCCAGAGCACGTCCCTGCCCCGCATGCGCTCGAAGCGGACCAGTATGTCCTGGATGGTGTTGTTGAGCGCATGCCCCATGTGCAGGGATCCCGTCACGTTGGGCGGCGGGATCACGATGGTGAAGGGCTTGGCCTTGGGCTTGCGGCCGGGCTTGAAGAAGCCATGCGATTCCCAGGCGTCATAGAGCCGGGATTCCATTTCGGCGGGCGTGAAGGTTTTCTCGATCATGGCGGGGATGAAACCGGTGTTGGCGCTGGCGCGCCTTAAACACCAGCCGGACGCCAGGTGCAACCCGCCGCCTCAGGAGAGGAACTGAAGTCCCATCTCATTCTGTCGGATCCAGATCTTGCGGGCCTGGCGCTCGGGCGCGCCCGGCGAGACAAAGGAGAACTCGTGCGGCACGAGGTAGGGCTCGCCGACGGTAACGCGGGCGCCGCAGCTGCTGGCATCGCGCACGATGCAACTCATCACCGAACGACGCTCGTTGAAGATGATGCGTGCCTCCTTGAGACGACGCATCCGGGTTTCCTTGCGCTTGTTGTCCATAATGGGATCAGCCTGGTTCATGCTCGTGGGAGGAGCAATCACCAGGCCAAGTGCCCGGACAGGCAGGATTTCCCTATTGTTAAGCTTAACATTTAACAGAGATGATCAACGCCCGCGGCGGGCAACGCGCTCGATTTCCTCACGCACCAGGCTCTCCACCAGGGCAGGCAGATTGTCATCCAGCCACTGCTTGAGCATGCCACGCAGAAGGTCGCGCGTCATGTCCTCGATGGAGCGGTCGCCTGTGGCCCTGTTGAGGATCGAATCTGCCAGGCGCTGGAAGGCCGCGCCCGTGGCCTGGGCCGTATCGGGTGACAGAATGCCGGTTTCAGGCCTCTGCCACGGTTCGGCGGCAGGACGCTGACGAAGGGTTTCATCCTCGCGCCAGCCTGGCGCCTGCCCCATCCGGTCGACCTCGCGCTCGGCGCGGCGCAGGAAGTCGCCACGCGGCGGCTCCGGGGCACGGAATTCCTGTTCAGCATAGCTCTGCCGAAGTGGAGGCGCAGGGACATCGGCCGTCCGGCGGCGGCGCGGCTCGGGGAGGACCTGCTCCTCAACCACTTCGGCAAAGACCGAGTCTCGCGGCGCTTCAAGGCGGCTGCGGTTGATGCGCTCCCGCAGTTCCTGAATCTCGGCCGCAGCAGTCGGCGCGTCGCCACTGACCTTGACATGAAGCTCGCGAACGCCGCCCTTGTAAAGCGTGCCGGCGGCCTTGCTCGACGTCGAGGAAGGGACTTCGCCGATATCCTCCTGGATGGCCTTCCTGATGGAGGCCAGCAAGTCTTCCATGCGCGGTTCAGCCGTCACCTTCGCAACCCCAGAAATCGTCGCACGACACGCCGTGCGAGCCCACCGTGATCAAACTACGACAGCGCGTCCGCCTTGTCGATACGACAATACGGTCATTCAGGGTCGGGAACGTCGACGCTCCAGCCGATCCACTTGTCGCGGACCTGATCGTAGTTGGTGTTGGGATCGTAGACGGCAACATTCAGGTTCAGGTCGGCCGCGTTCAGCCGCCCGACTGCCGCGATGAGCCGATAGGCGGCAACCACCCTGTCGCGCTCGGCCGTCACCAGCGTGGTCTTGGCAGCGACCACCGCCGCCTGGGCATTGAGCACATCGAGCGTTGTGCGGGTGCCAGCCTCGTATTCCTGCCGGGTGCCTTCGAAAGCGAGCTGTTCGGCGGCAACCTGCGCCTTTGCCGACTTGATGATCAGCCCGAATGCCGCATAGGCATTCCATGACGCCGTTACGGCGCGGCGCACGGCGCGGGCCACCTCCACCACCTGGATGCGCCGCTGGCTGGCGATTTCCTTCGCCTGGCGAATGGCCGAGGAGACCGCGCCACCGGCATAGAGTTGCCAGGTGAAGCCCGCACCGACCAGGGCGTATTCCGTGGTCCCGTCATTGTTGCGCAAGTCATCCGAAATGCCCGATTCGGCCAGCAGCTGAACCTGCGGATAGAGCGGCGACTTGGCCACGCCGATATC